>JACMOJ010000452.1 GCA_014378085.1 Burkholderiales bacterium
ACCTGCACCTGTTTGTATTTTTCGAAACTCGTCCCCGTGGACAAGTACTGCCGAAGTAGTCCGTTTGCGTTCTCGATCGCGCCTTTTTGCCATGGGCTATGTGCGTCGGCGAAATAGACCTGAATGTTGACATTCGCCGCAAGGCGCGCATGTTCAGCCATTTCGGAACCTTGATCGTAGGTCATCGTCTTGCGTAACGAAGGTGGCGTCATACGAAATACCGTTTCAAAGGCTTGGCGGACCGTCGCCGCCTTGGCATCGGCGAGCCGCGCCAACACGACCCGCCGTGTTTGTCGCTCCAGCAATACCCCGACTTCACTACGGTTCTTCTCGCCTTTGATCAGGTCGCCTTGCCAGTGCCTAGGTACCTCGCAGGTATCGATTTTGGCGTGACGCTCGTCAATCGCGACACCGCCCGCCAAGCGCACCTTTGACGGTGGCAGAGTGAGCTTACTGTGCGGACGTCGCTTTTCGTGGTGCTGGCGTAGCCCTTTCTGCACCAGCACGGCTTTGCGTGCATTGCGCGGCAATACATAAAGTGTCTGATAGATAGTAGATAGTTTAGTGGCTCACTTGCATGACCTGATTATTGGCAAAGTCGCGCTTGAGGGCCAGCGATGCGTGCTGAGGCGAAAGCCGGTTTGCAGGTAGCGACACACTCGTGCCCACAGAGGGCCTTCGCCCAATTTGCGTGGCTGTCCCCGTCGCTTGAGCCGCGTCTGCTTGCGACTATGCCCAGTAGGCGCGATAGCCAATTTCGGCCACATGATGTCGCCGCACCTCGCGGCTGATCGAACAAGGCGAAAAACCAACCACACGTGCAATCTGCGCCTGATCCAACCCCGTTGCCAGCCCTCGGCTGATCTCTTCCCGAACCGTCATATCCATCGAACGGTAACAACCCAATTTACTTGCCATCGCAACACTCCTTTGTAGACTTCACAAGATTGTGTTGCACTAATTATTTGAAACCGCCCAGCGGTATCTTCTCTTGCACGCGCAAGTCAAACTTAGCGACATTCACCACCACCCGCTCGTGGGTGCCCTCGCCGATCAAGTCGCGTTCATCGTGCACCTGAATTAAAAAACTTACCTTGCGGCCTTCAACACGCGTGACCGTCGCGCGCGCCACGATGCGCATACCGACAGGTGTCGCGGCGATGTGGGAAATATTGAGTTGCGTGCCCAGACTCTGATGCCCTTCTGGCAATAACGCTTCGCAGCAGGCCAGCGCAGCCGCTTCGATGACATTGATCATCACCGGAGTGGCGAGTACACCAATACGGCCAGAGCCGACCCGCGCCGCAGTGTGTTCGTCACCCACCAGCAGCGTCGATTCGCCGGAGATTCCAACGGCGATGGGAAGATTTGTTGTCGGATTTGTGCTCATTTGGGATTCTGGTTGCGTTGCTTTATTCTAATCGTGTGGTCAGCAGGATGATGACTTCCTTCGCTCACACGCGCCACTGAACAGTAAAAGTTGCCCTTGTAGTTATCTTTGTAGTTACCTTCGTAGTTGCTTTTGCATTTTCCGTTAAAGCCCCCTGAAGTTGCTTTTGCATTTTCCTTTAAAGCCCCCTGAAGTTGCTTTTGCATTTTCCCTTAAAGCCCCCTGAAGTTGCCTTTGCATTTTCCCTTAAAGCTACCATCCACTAACAATGAAACCGCTCCCCCTTATCATCATCCTGCTGATCCTCAACCACATCGCGTCATACGGCAGCCGCGTGACGGTGACGCTGTTCGCCATCAGTCAGCAATCATCACCGTTCACAATTGGATTATTGATGGCGCTTTATGCATTACTGCCGGCATTTCTGTCGGTGGCCGCCGGCCGTTGGATCGATCGTATGGGTGTGGAGAAGCCGTTCCAGCTGGGCTCCATCGCGGTCGGCATCGGCACGTTTGCCTCTTTCGTCTGGCCATCAATTTACGCTTTGTACTTTACCAGCGTCATTGTTGGCTTAGGCTTCATGTTGATCAACGTCGCGGCCTACCACGCCGTGGGCGAAATGAGCAGCGCGGAAGAACGGCCGATTAATTTCAGCTACGTCGCGCTCGGTTTTTCGACTTCAACGTTTATTGCGCCGATCTTGTCGGGTGTGATTATCGATAACTTTGGCCATCGCATGGCGTTTTTGGTGCTGACGCTGTTTACGGTCTTGCCAATCATCGCCCTATCGTTTCGACTGTTGCCGATGCATCGCTCACACAAGACTGAAGAAGAAAACCCGACCGGGCCGGTGCTGGATTTATTGAAGGATGCAGAGCTACGACGTCTATTCATCACCATGACCATACTCACCGTCGCGTGGGACGTTTATGGATTTGCCATTCCGATTCACGGCTCCAACATCGGGCTAAGCGCTTCCGAAATTGGCATTGTGATGGGCGCATTTGCGGCAGCCACATTTACCGTGCGGCTCGCGATGCCGTTCCTCGTACAACACATGCGCCCATGGAGCGTGCTGAAGTTTTCGTTATTGGTGGCGGGGTGCAGTTTTGCGCTGATTCCCTTCACCGATCACATTGCACTTCTCATGTTGCTGATGTTTGTCATGGGTCTGGGACTCGGCGCACCACAGCCGATGGCGCTTACGTTGCTGCACGAATCTACCCCTAAAGGCCGCGCCGGCGAAGCGCTCGGGCTTCGCACCACATTAATCAATGCCTCGCAGACCACCATGCCGATGTTGTTTGGCTTGGTCGGCGCGGCATTCGGGCTCGCACCGATCTTCTGGGCAATGGCATTTTTTCTAATCGGTGGCGGCGCGCTGACCGGAAATAAACCACAACGACGTTAACGAGGGGCTAACGTTTTGTGTCGGCTGGCGTTTGCAACTCGGACAACTTCAACTCGCGCTCCCACAGTTTTTCGCCGGTATTAGAAAAACTACGCATGGTGATTTTGCGTTCAGCCTTGGTGCCGCTGAAGTCGAGCGTGCAGAAATTGCGTTGCGCGACGAAGGTTCCGTCGACAACTTGTTTGTTTGCGCGTTCAGCGTCGAGACCAGAACTCACGCCCGACAGTAACGGCGAACACGTCAGCTCGTAGAGTGGATAGCTGCCAACACGGTCGGTCTTGAGCAGCTCGGTAAAGTGGCGATCGCCGGTCAGAAATACGACACCATTAATCTTATGGTCAACCAAAAATTTGAGGATATCGGCGCGTTCTTCGGGAAAGTTGTGCCAGCCTTCGAAGCGATTCACTTCGTTCGTGACTTGGCTGCCGGTAACAATCAGCTTCACCGGCGAAACCGACATCAACAGCGCATTCTTTAGCCAGCGAAGTTGTGCGGCACCCAGCTTGGTTTTGTCTTTTACTTGCAGTTTGTCGCTATCGCGATGGTAACGATTGTCGAGCATAAACAGCTCAGCGTCGTTGAACCGATAGGTGGTGAACGTACCCGCCAGCTCCGGCACACCACAACTTGGATTCGCCCAATAGCGCCTAAAGAACGGCAGCACCTCGCCCTTTAATCGATAACTGCTGTTGGAGTCGTTGGGGCCAAATTCATGATCATCCCAGATTGAGACGTGTGATCCAGTACGAAGCAGCCCTTGCTGTTCGGCGATGGATCGATCGTAGCGCCAGCGATAGCGCAAGCCCAGCTCGCTATCTTCGTCCACTTCGCGAAAGTAAAGGTAATCGCCGCCCCACACGGTGAGGTCTGGCGCTTGGCTTGCCATCGATGCAAACACGCGCTTATCCTCAGGCGCGCCGCCGTAAGGCCGACCGGGACGGTCATATTTGGTCTCGTTACCAAACACACAGCTTCCGAATGCCATCTTCCAATCGGGCGCGTCGTTGCGCCACTGCCAGAGGGCCTGTGTCTTGAATACTAATTGCTGTGGCACTTTTTGCTCTTTGCCATTGATCAACACACGATATCGGTATGTCCGCCCTGGCTCTAACAAGCCGATGGTGAACTGCGCAACAAAGTCCGCTTCCTCATTAAGCGCAACCACCGACGACTTCATGCGCAGCGGTGTGGCCTTGGCGGCGCTCATCTCCCAGTACTCCAACTGTGCCTGTCCCTTGCCGGTGGCTTGCACCCAAACCTTCACTTGCCGCATCGCTGTGGCACCCACCATCGGTCCTGCCTGCAGCTGTGCTGCCGTCGCAGTCGCCACGACTGACCATAAGATGAGACACAACACCATGCGTTGCATGCCTCGTGAGCAATTCTGGGAGATAAACATCAACGACATATGATGGTCCTGAGGGCTGACGACAAAGAAGCACAAATCATAGCCGAAGAATATGACAAATGTGCACACCCAATATTCGCGGCACACGCCAAACCCATGGCAACAAACGAATAAGCCGGCCGCAACATACAAATAAAACTTGCAAAGTTTGCGAAACCTGTATAAAAAGTCAGCTATGGAAAATTTAACTGTACGTCAGCAAGAAATCCTCGACTTCCTCAAACAATGGATTGCAGAAAACGGCATGCCGCCGACGCGCGCTGAAATTTGCGCGGCACTTGGTTTCCGCTCACCAAACGCCGCCGAGGAACATCTGCGTACATTGGAACGCAAAGGCGCGATCGAAATGTTGCCCGGCTCATCTCGCGGCATTCGTATCTTGGGCGAAGAAACCGCCGCCAACGACGAAGAGTTTGGCCTGCCGCTCATCGGCAACGTTGCCGCCGGCTCACCAATTCTCGCCGCCGAAAACATGGTCGGGCGGTATCCCGTCAGCCCGTTAATGTTTCAGCCGCGTGCGGACTATCTTTTGCAGGTAAAGGGAATGAGCATGAAGGACGTCGGCATCATGGATGGCGATTGGCTCGCCGTACACAAGACGCAGCAAGCGCGGAACGGCCAGATTATCGTGGCCCGCGTTGAAGGGGACGCCACCGTCAAGCGCCTAAAGTTGAAGGGTAAGCAGGCATTCTTGGTCGCTGAAAATTCCGACTTCCTGCCGATTGTGGTCGATCTTTCCAAACAAACTCTCGACATCGAAGGGCTAGTTGTCGGGGTGGTTAGGACCATGTAGTTTGTGCTCATCCGTGACACGGCCTCTATAATTGCGGTATGACCAATCCAATTGCACCCGTCGCAATGACTAAAACACACGCCCCGATCAGCGCGAGCGTCGCTAAATCTTACGTGGACAATTGGAAGAAAAATGGTGAGCTGCTCGACAGCGAGCTCGCAGCCTATCTTCGCGGCATGACAGATGACGAGAATCGGCGGGTGATTCAACGGATATTTGGCTACACCCACCCGGCGGAACAGCGACCAAGTGGACTCTTGGAACAGCAACGTTGGTTCGCAAGACTCCGCAAGTAATTCCACCAGCGGGAATTTTTCACGCGGCTTCATCCATTCAGAGACACTTGAATGAGGAAGGCTATGGTTTCTGCTTCATTGGCGGGCTTGCGTTCCAACGCTGGGGCAATCCGCGATACACACAGGATGTAGACCTCACTGTGATCTGCCCTATCGGCGACGAAGCGGAAATGGTTTCCAAACTCGCGTCCTGGTTTCCGTCGCGGATGAATCAGCCGCTTGAGTTTTCTGTGCGATCACGCATCTACCTCGCACGCTTGGCAGATGGCACGCCTGCTGATATCGCTCTCGGCGTGCTTGACTTTGAGTATCACGCCGTGGAACGCGCGGTGATGTTCGATTTTGGCGTCGGGGATCCGCTAAAAATTTGCACCGCGGAAGACTTGATTGTATTCAAGGCATTTGCCGCACGGGATCGTGACTGGTTTGACGTTCGCTCGGTTGTTATTCGCCAAAACGATAAACTAAACTGGCGGCAAATATTCACAGAACTCGAACCACTCGTTGAAATGAAGGAGCAGCCCGAAATTCTCGCTACGCTCCGTGATATTCGTGCAAATAGCAGATAGCCAAAAGCACCAACCTTGCATAATCCAACTAACCAATGGCAAAACTCTATTTCCGCTTCGCCGCGATGAACGCCGGCAAATCGACTTCGCTGCTGCAAGTCGCACACAACTACGAAGAGCGCGGGCAGTCGGCTGATCTCTACACCGCGCAGGTTGACAATCGATACGGTGTTGGCAACGTTACCTCACGACTTGGCGTGACACGCGACGCCGCCACCTTTACCGCCGACACTGACTTCGCCGCTATCTACGCAACCAAAGCCCCGCCCTCTTGTATCCTCATTGACGAGGCACAGTTTTTGAGCGAGGCACAGGTGACCCAACTTCACCGGCTCGCCCACACCTCATCCACACCGGTGATTTGTTACGGTCTGCGCAGCGACTTCCAAGGCCAGCCGTTCCCCGGCTCTAAAGCTTTGCTTACGCTAGCCGACGACTTGGAAGAACTGAAAACAATCTGCCGCTGCGGCCGTAAGGCAACCATGAACGTGCGGCTCGACGCCAATGGCAAGCGCGTTACCGAAGGCGAGCAAGTCGAGATCGGTGGCAACGCGCGTTATGAAGCGGTGTGCGCGCGGCGTTTCTACACCGGCCAATGTTGAACATTCAAAGTCGCCATCAGACGGGCGATTTCAGCCGTTTTCGTCGCAAATAGCCCGCCTCTGCTAGAGTTTGGAATCACAAAAAAGCCCGACCGAAGTCGGGCTTTTTGATGTGGCACATGCACTTACTTGAATTTGTACTCGATGCCGCCGCGAACATAGCGTCCACGTAGGTCGTATTGCGTTTCGTCGTAGTAGCCGTTTCTGTTATCAAACGGTGGCTGCTTGTCGCCGGCGTTCTGTACATTGGCAAATAATTTCAAGTTTTTGAAGCCGCTATATGAAACAGACAAGTCCACGGTCGACTGCGAGGCCACACGGGTCTGCGGGTTGGCGAAAGGTCCCACCCGTTTCTGCGCGTAGCCACTGGTAACGTTGCCGTTAACGGTCAACGCAAAGCCCCGATTGTCGTAGTCGACTCCGAGTTTGGCTTTTGTACGCGGTAGCGCACCGCGCGGTCCGCCGTTGCCGCCGGCAAATTCCGTGATCGCTTGATTAATTGCTGGTGGCTGCTGGAAGCTCGCTAAGTAGGAGCCATTGGTGCGCAACACCAAACGACCGTTTTTGCCGCTCATGACGGTCCAGCGGGCTTCCGCATCGATCCCTTCAACCACCACTTTTGCCACGTTGTTGTAACGATCAAAAATGGTGGTGATTGCACCCGTCGAATCACGCACGATATCGGCCGCAAACAGCGTTGGGTTCGCGACGATATACGACACGCCATTTTGCGAGACGAGGTCACGTTGGATGATGTAATACCAATCGGCGCTGAGGGAAATTGTCTTAGTCGGCTCCCACACGATACCAATCGAGGTTGATTCGGATTTCTCCGCCTTGAGGTTCGGGTTGCCAGTGTAAATCACACTCACACCACCGGGGATACCGGTTACAGATGTCAGCGTCAACGAGGTTGATTGCGTGTTTTCCGTCAAGGTTGGCGCACGGAAACCACGGTTATGCGACGCACGGACAAGGATGGTGTCGTACGGGGTCCACTTAGCACCGATCTTTGGTGACACGGCACTGCCGAAGTCGCTGTAACGGTCGCCGCGCGCGGCGAGTTGGACTTCAAACACCTTCGATAACGGCAACACCATCTCCGAATACGCGGCGACAACATTGCGCGAGCCGCTGGTAATAGAGGAGCCGGTACCCAGCAAGCGACCACTGCGCACCAACGGATCGGGAGTGTCGTTAATTGCCTCACGACGTGCGTCCAAACCGACTGCGAAGCCAATCTCACCACCAGCGAGGGTGCCGAGTGAAGTGGTCGCCTTGGCGTCGCCAAAGGTCAACTTAGAGGTGGAATTACGTTGCGTGGAAATTCGCAGCGCCGCCGTTTGCGCAGGGGTCGGTGCTAAGAAATTGTAGGTGTTGTTGGTAATCGCGCTTCGTAGCGCAAGTGCATCAACTTGGTTCCCAGTGTCTTCTTTTACTTTGCTCTCGGAGTTACCAATAGCGACTTCCCAATCCCACTTGCCCGAATTGCCATTCAAACCGGTCAGCACGCGATACGCGTCGGTTTGCAATTTGAATTCACGCGCGCCAACGTCGAAGAACGTGTACCGCAACTGATACGCGTTTGGAAACGGATTCGACGCGTTGCCGACCGGGATACTCGGGTTAAACAAACGTGAACCCTGTGTCACCGGATCAAACACCTGGGTGACGTTGGTCATCGACTGGTGCTGCGAAATTAACTTGCTTTCATTACTCGCCAGAGAGACTTCGGTAAAACTCGTTACCCCGCCCTTCAAGTCGATTGTCGCCCGGCTCAGAAAACCAAGGCGGGTGATTTCTGGGAACGCGGTAATAAAAGGCGCGACGCTGTTGGCGCAAACCGTTCCAGTGCTAAACGCAAGTGGCGCAAATGGCACCAGAGTTTGACGGAAACCGTTACCTAAACATGTGGTGAACGCCGCACGTCGAACCACCGTTGGGGTGCCAAGCGGAACTAACGCCAATTGGCCTTGCAGAAAGCCTTGTTGCGGCGCAACTGATACCCACGTGCCGGCCGAAGAGGATAGGAAAGGATTACCGATGCCGAAACGCGACATATCGCCCTGACCGATGAACTTTCGTTCTGAAATCAGCAAACGATCACGCTGCAAATAATCCAAGGTACCAAAGATGTTGTAACCGTCTTTGGCAAGGTTTCCAAAACCTGCCGCCACGTTCATGCTGCGCTCACCCAAACCACCCTCGGTGGATTTGCCGGCGCTGCCGCCAATCACACCACCGGTGTAATCTTTGCGCATGATGAAATTCACCACACCGGCAATCGCGTCAGAACCATAGATCGCCGATGCGCCGTCTTTCAGCACCTCGATCCGCTCAATGGCACCTTTCGGGATTGAGTTGATATCGACAAAGGTATCTTGCAAGTTACGCGCGAATGCGTGGTTCGCCATACGACGCCCGTTGATTAACACCAGCGTCGACTTCTGTCCGAGGCCGCGCAGTGAGATACCCGCCGAGCCCGCAGAAGCGGCGTTGAATTCACCATCACCACCGCTGCCGCCGCTGTTCACGGTGAGGTTGCGGACAAAATCACCGATGGTCGCGGCTGAGGAGCGATCAATTTCGTCGCGCGAAATCACGGTGACCGGAAGCGGTCCTTCCGCATCGACGCGTTTGATATTGGAGCCCGTAACCTCGATCTTCTCGACCTTGGCGGCGTCTTGCGCAAACGCGCTGGTTGCGGCCAGCATCGCACCGGCGAGTACCAGACCGACGGCTTCGGAAAGTGGCTTGAGTTTCATATGCTTCTCCAATTAGTTGCAGCGGGTAATGCAGTGAATGGTGTGGGACTGCGACACCGGTGAGATGGGGACTCCATCAACACACGACCCCGTTCTCCGCCAAACGTTTTCAGCAACATAAACGAGGCGAGTCGGGGATTCTCAAAGTTGTCCGGACAAATATTAGTCTTCTCACGCGTCTGCGTCAAACGCCGTTGCGTTTCTGCAACACAATAAAAAACGGGGCAGGCCGACCAGACTTGGTTAGCTTGCCCCGTTTTGCCGAAGGTAATGCCAGCGCAGCGTTTCGGCCGCCCAGCCGGCGATAAGTGGTGTGATTAGAAGGTGGTGTTGACGGTTAATCCAATCTGGCGCAGGCGCGGCAAGAAGTCGACCGCAGTGCGACGGAACGTGACCGGGTCTAGGTAGCGGAAGCCGTTGAGCGAGGTGTCGTCATTCGCCGCATTCTTGACCCACAGCGTGGCGCGCCAGTCCTTGCCGCGAACGCCAGCACTCATGTTGATACGTGCATACGGGTCAGCCCAAATCATGTTTTGAATTTCGGCGTAACGACGCGACTGGTAGACCACATCCACACGGCCAAACGCCCGCAGCCCGGTGCCTTCCAACGGCGTATCAACTGACGCTGATGCGGCGGCCGAGTGTTTTGGGGTGCGTGGCAGCGTAAAACCTGCAACAGAACGATTGCCACCGTACAACGTGCCGTTGGTGATCTCGGTACCTTCAATTGCCTTGGCATCGGTGTAGGCGTAGTTGGCATTGAGTTGCAGCCATTTGTTGACGCGATGCCAAACATCAAACTCAACGCCTTCGGTGCGCGCCTTACCGACGTTGTTCACAATAGTGACGGTGGCAACGTTGCCGCTAATCGGGTTGGTGATAGTCGCTAAATTCGACAACTGTAGGCCGTCAATATTGTTGCGAAACACAGCCGCATTAACTGACAGATCACCGTTCATCATCGACATCTTCACACCCAGTTCGCCCGATTCAACGGTTTCGCCTTTGAAGGTAAAGGTGTCCGACGGGAGGCCAGCACTGAGGTTGAAACCACCCGCTTTACTGCCGCGTGCAAGTTGACCGTAAATCAACATGTCTTTCGCTGGCTTGTAGTCCACCGTAAAACGCGGCGAGAAATCTTTGAAGGTTTGCGTGCCCGCGATGATACAGGGCTGACCCGCAACACAGGTGCCTGCCGTCACGCGCGCGATACCCAGCGAGGCACCACCAACGCCCGCTTCCACGGTTTCTTTGTTCTGCCGCCCTTCGACCGACACACGCCACTGCTTATCAATCTCATATTGCAGCCGCGCGAATGGCGCCGAGTTCGAGGTCTTGGTGCCCGACTTCGGACGCAGTGGATCGGCAACCACCGCCGCTCCGCTACGTGCGATCACGCCGCTGCTCATGCCGGAAGTCTTTTCATCATAATCAAACACACCGACCAGCCACGTGAAAGGTTGATCCTGCGGTGAGGTCAGGCGCAATTCATAGGAGTTGTAGTCAAGCTTGTCGCGGTCATAACTTGTCCATGAGGCACCGGTAATCGCGAACTGGGTACCGTTATATGATTGGTCGGCCGCGATGTTCGACTTTTGCCGTGTCCAACCCGCTTGCCCGGTCAGTGTGTAACCGCCGAGGTCAAGATTCATGGTCAGGCCGGTACGGTTGATTTCACGATCCAGGCCAGCAATTTTTCCGTAGTTAATACCGGTCGCGGGGTCGGTGTAGTTAGAAAGATCACGCTCATTTCGCGTCACTGTTGTGCCCGTGAATGTCGCCGATCCACACGGCCAACCGTTGAGGCGATTGGTCACAGACGGTGGCACGTTCGCATCCGGCAGACCCTGCGCGTTGTTGCCAACGATGTTAACGGTGCGGCCATTACACACGGTGCCGTTCGCCGCATTGGTCGAGCCGTTTTGGCTGGTGATGACACCAGCGACTTGGGTGGGAACCGTGCGTACTGTGGCGTTAAACAATCCGTCGCGATCTTTGTTGGTATCGTAGGTTAGCCGTGCATCAAAATGACTCGTCGGCGTGTAGGACAGAATAACGCCGCCAGCCCTGGTCGATTCGTCGCCGATTTTGTTGCCGGTCTGGGTGTTGGTGTATTGGCCGCCAAACTTGTAATCGCGCGCTTTCACCCGCATCGTTAACGTGTCTTTAACCAGCGGCACAGTCACCGCGGCAAACAATGACGTTTCGCCAGCTTCCGCCACCGTACCCTGCACCACACCTTTGAATTCGTTACCCGGTTTGACCGTAATGTAGTTAATGGCACCCGCGTAAGTGGAACGGCCATACAACGCAGACTGCGGACCTTTGATTACCTCAACGCGCTGTGCGTCATCGAGCATCACGCCGAGTACACCGTCGCGCATGTAAAGGCCATCGACAAATACCGATACCGGCTGCGGCGCTTCGGGCCTGAGTGCAGAGATACCGCGAATCACCGGGCGCTCGGCGGTGCGACCAAGGTCAGGTGAGTAAGACAAACCAGGCGTGAATTGCGCCAGATCGGTCAGCGAGTTAATGCCACGCTCTTGCAACTCTCGACCCGTGAGCGCCCGAATGGTCAGCGGCACATCAATCAGCCGCTCATTCACGCGGCGCGCGGTGACGACGATTTCGCTGGACCCCGTACTCACTTCCGCAGCCGACGCGGCATCCGCCGCAGATTTCGCCGCATCGGTGGACGTTGCAGGCTTTGCATCGGACTTAGGCGGCGCGGCGGTTTGTGCAAACGCGGGAACGGCGAGCGCAGCCGCGGACGTGATGATTAGGTTTTTTATTAACGACATATGACTTCCTCGGAGAGTGGCAGCAAACTTGCGGACAATGTGCAAACAATGTGCAAACAACGTGCGGTTGGCGCTAAAGTTGTCCGGACATATTATCATTCCGCCAAAGCTTGTCCAGCCAACTTTCCCCTTCGTTGGCCTTTTGCAACACCCAAAACACCAGCCACACGCACCGGCCGGCCGGTCAAGTATTTTCGGCAGCCGCAAAATAAAAAAGGGCAGCCGGAGCCGCCCCTCTTTAATTCCTCAGCTTCGTCTTCTACAGCGACGTGGACTACTGCGCGGCGCTACTTCTGTGCTGGCGCAGCCGCGGGTCCATCTTTGCCACCAACAATCGGGTTGCTGACTTTCTTGCCGGACAACTTCCGGTAATAACTCCAGCTGGTCTCATTGGGCGCGACAAAGGTCTTCGGCGCAAACATGAAATCAGGGTGATTTTTTTCGGTGTAGGTGCGGACCACCGGGTCAAGCTCCGAGACGTTCTTGAGTTTTTTGCCCTGACCGGTGTAGAGCACATAGCCGGCACGTGTCCCCATCTTCATCCACGGTAGCCACGGGCCGGTGCGCGCCCACGAATAGGTGGTTGGTACTGAGGTCAATTTAGGATTGGCGAAATCACTTTGTTTGGCGAAAAACATGAATGTCTCGGTGGCGAAATACATTGGCCCGGTGGATTCCTCGGGGAAGTCGGCCGCCAACAGCGAGTTCGGGTAGGCGAGCGGGACATCAATGGTCAAAAACACGTCTTCGCCTTTGACCCTCCACGGCAAGGTAGTACCGGGTCTTGCGAATACACTGTTAACCGGATCGTTAATCACTTGAATCACGTCATTGGTTTTACCGGTAACTGGGTTGTCCCACTTATCGAGAATTTTTCCGGTCTTCAGGTCGCGGTAATAGGCCACCTCGCGTGACAACCACTGATAGGAGCCATCGGGATTTTTAGTTGCACGACCAACGTTGAACCCGTCAAGGCGCATCACCGCCACCGCGCGTTTGCCCGGCTCAACAATAAACACCGTGGTATGCCAGTCGGCCATCACGTCGCCACCGGCAATGTCGGCACGCATACGGACAAACGCTTCACCAGAATTCTCCGGCTTTGTCACCTCGTCAGCGGATGCAGAAACTGAAACGATAGTCGTAATAACAACTACACTCGCGGCAGCAAAAGCACGGGCAAGGTTTGGGACAAGGGCAAGGGCAGGGGCAGGGGCAGGGGCAAGGTTCATAACAATTCCTAAATTAGTAATGAAGCGTAAATCTAAATAATTTCAAGCGCCCGGTGCGGGAGCATCCTTAATCTCCCGGCGTACTTGAGTGGAGGCAATAAATGCCAGCGTAATCAATCCGCAAAGGATGTAAAACGCGATGTGGTAATTGCCAAACTTGTCGAACATCACCCCAGTGAGCCAAATGCCAACGCCACCTGAAATGGCATCAAGCATGGTGATGGTGCCGAGAATCTTGCCGGTGTGGGTCACGCCAAAGTTGTTTACCGCTTGCAATTGAATCAGCGTGTAGAGTCCGCCCCAACCGAAACCGGTAATCGCGATGCCCGCCCAGATGAGTTGTTTGTCGAAGGTGGCCATTAGCATCAAACCCAGCAGCATCACGCCGACGTTCGCGATAAACACCACCCGTGGGTTCAAATAGTCCGACATAAAACCGAACAAAAATTTGCTGAAAAGCCCGAGCCCAAACAATAGGCCTAATGCGCTACCAGCGGTCTTTAAATCAAAGCCCAAGTCGCGCATGTGCAGGAAAAGGTGCGCCGCTAAAGAAAGAATTGAATAGAAACTCGCCATCGCGACAAACGTGAGCGCCCAAAAACTCACCGTACGAATCGCTTGCGGATAAGTAAGATCGTTTGGCGAGGCAACCGCAGCGGCACCCCTTCGCAATTCTCCCGCGCCGAGTGGCTTTACCCCCTTCTCGGCAGGTGTTCGCGCGAAAAAGAAGGCAAGCACAAATAGTCCCACTGAAAACAACGCCATCCAAGCATAGGCTTCTCGCCAGCCGTGAGCGCCGATCAAAGCCAAAATGATCGGCGGAAACACCACCCCACCCAAGCTACTACCGACTAGCGCGATGCCCACAGCGGTTCCCCGTGAGCGCACAAACCATTGCGAAACCATCACCACCGCAACGTTAATGCCTGCGCAGACGAGCACCAGACCAAATCCGGCGTGGATCAAGTAAAGGTGCGTGAGGCTGGTAATACGCCCGTAAAGAAAATACAACACGGCGAATAGCAGACTGCCACCGAGCAGCAAGCGCCGTGTACCAATTTTGTCGATCAACACGCCCGCGAACGGCGCGAGCAACCCAGCGGTAATCAGTGTGATGAAATCGCGAAACTTGAAGTCGCCTCGACTCCAACCAAATTCCTTGAGCAACGACTCATCAAATGCCGTGAGGCCCGTTGTGGTCATGCCGTTGGTGACCAGCAACACGGTCATGGCAAGACCCGCCATCATCCACGGATAAAACCGAGCCGTAAAACTGGTGGCGGGCAAACTGTCAGAAGAACGCATGAAGTAATCCCTTTGGAAAGAATGAAAGCGCGAAGACGATAGCAGGTTTATGCAGTCGATGACAGATCGGAGGCAGCGAGGGGTGCGAGGGGTGCGATGGCGGCGGCGAGTGTCAGTAACGCATGATCCGATCCAACCGCACTCATCAACTGCAATCCGCTTGGCATGGCACCTGGC
>JACMOJ010000048.1 GCA_014378085.1 Burkholderiales bacterium
GCCGCGCCCACGCCACCGAGCAACATCGCCGCAAATACCGGCACGCCAAGCTTCATGGACAACAGCGCCGATACGTACGAACCCACACCGAAAAACGCGGCGTGACCGAAGCTCACCATGCCACCGAGATTGCCTAGCAGCGCCCATGCCAGCGCCACGCCGCCGATGGCAATCGACGCTACCAGCAGACTCATCACGTAAAGGTTTGCGCCAAGCAGCAGCGGAACGGCCACGTACATCACCGCCATCGCCAGCAAGATCGAAAAGCCGCGTACGTTCATCGCGTTCTCATTCGACCGCGTCTAGCCTTTGCGTGCAGCGGTGCCGAACAAACCATTCGGCATCACGAACAGCACCAGAAGAAATAAACCCATGCCGGCGATCTCCTGCAGCGCGGAACTGAGCAAGGTGACCGTCAGCGCTTCAACAATACCCAGCAGCAACGCGCCCGCCAGCACGCCAGGGATCGACCCCACACCTGCGAGCACCGTGATGATAAAAGCCTTGACGGTAAGCGCGTGGCCTAGCGGCGGCTGAATGACGCCATAGCTGTAGAGGGCCACGCCAGCAAATGCCGCGAGGATACCGGCGACCACGAACGAAACGATTTCTGTCGTCCGTGGGTTGATTCCCATCAGTTTCGCAGCATCCCGGTTGCTGGCCACGGCACGCACCGCTCGGCCATACCAGCTCTTGGAAAGCCACCACCAAAGCAAGCCCATCAACAAAAGGCTCAGCAGGAAAAATCCAAGCTCGCTGCGCATGCTGTAGAACGGCCCCATCACCACCGCGTCTTGAAGCCAGACCGATTTTGTCGAACGGATATCGGCTTTCCATATCAGCAAAATAGCGTTAGTGAGCATCACACCAATGCCGTACGTCAGGATCAATGAATTAAGCTCGCGATCTTGCTTGATGCGGTCGACAGACAAGTAAACCAATACCGCTGAAATACAAACCACCACCAGCGCGACTGGAATCGCGACGATGGGGCTAACGTTGTATGTTGACTCGACGGCATAGGCCACGTAGGCGGCTAGCAGTACAAGCTCGCCGTGCGCCAGATTGATCACTTTCATCGTGCCGAACACGAGTGCGAGGCCGAGCGCGATGAGCGCGTACGAACCCCCTTGCAACATGCCGGAATAGATTGCTTGGAGGATGAGTTCGGTCATGAGTTTAGTTGTGGGAGACCGCAGGGGTTGACCGCACGGAAATCCCCCTCTCCCCAACCCCTCTCCCACAAGGGGAGAGGGGCTATTTCTTCCCTCGCCCCTCGCGGGACAAGGGCACACTTGGAGCGAAGCAGAGGGACCGAGGGAGAGGGGGAACGCGACAAAATCACCACAATCATTCGCAGCGTCGCCCAACCTTTACCAAGGCACCCCAGGAAAATTCATCTTGCCCGTAGCCGTGTCCTTTGGCCAAACCACGGCCACCTTGCCGCTTTGGTGCTGTCCCATGCGGTGACTAAAAAGCGGATTGTCGCCCTTGTCATCAAATTTCACCCGGCCAATCAACGTCTCCTTATCCGCTTTGCGAATTTCGGCGGGCAGTCCACCAGTTTTCAATGTGCCTGCGTCGGCTGCGCGCGCAATCGCTTCAAACAAAAGCATCGATTGCACATAGCCGAATTGGCCCAGGTAATCCGGCTCTTTGTTGAACAGCTTTCTATACGTCTCGGCGAACTCCTTGCCTTCGGCCGTTTTGAATTCAGCCGGGTACGGCAGCAGCGCCGTGCCATAAATATTTGGCATGAGGTCCGGAAAGTCAGACGCCATCTTCGCCGTCGCCAAAGACCATACGCCAACCATCGCCTTTACGTCCGGCTTTAGCACCTTGGCAGCGCGGATGATACCGACGTAATCATTTTCATATCCAACCATCGCAATGATCTCGGACTTATCCTGCAACTTCACTTTGTTGATGATGGGCTTGAAATCCGTGATGGCCGGGTCAAATGAATGCACCACGACTTTGATGCCTTTAGCCTGGAGTATTTTTTCTACATCCTTGGCGAGATCGGCCGGCGCCTCCTTGGTCGAGGTGACGATGGATACCGATTTCGCACCCATATCTGCAAACAGTCCAATCATGGCCGTCGAGTAACCGGCGGTATTGTTAATGCGAAAAAATGTCTTGTAGCCGCGTTGCGTTAAATTGTCATCGACCCCACCCGATGTCATGTAAACGAGGTTTGCTTTGTTGGCCGCGTCCGAAGCGGGCCCGATGTTGTTGGAACCATAGCCGCCGGTCAGTGCCACCACGCCCTGCGATGCCAGCTTTTCCACCGCCGCAACCGCTTTGGCCGGGGAGCTTTCGTCATCGATGGTGACGATCTTTACTTTATGTTTGCCGTTGCGGCGGTTAAACACATCAGCCGCAACGTCAATTCCCTCCTTCATGCCTGTACCCACGCGCGCGAGCGTGCCTGTTAGGGGCACTTCGCTGCCGACCAGGAACTCTTCCGAGTGCGCAGCCGTGATACCGAATGCGACACTTGCGACGATGATCGCGGCAACGCTATTGCGAATGTTTTTCATAAACTCCTCCAGTATTTCTTGGTAATTTCGGGATGCGATTCTTGGTCGGACGGTAGGTTGGGCAAAGTGTAGCGTGCCCACCCTACAATTGTTCTGCGCCATTTCCCTCAGTCTTTTCTTCAATATCTTGCCAGTCGCGGCCGCAGTCAATGCCAACAAAATAATGATTTCACATGACCGTTTATAAGGTGAAAGTCGGACTGTTGCAAACGCAACAATCGCAACACTTGTAGACTTTTGTCGAGCCCTCAACTCCACAAATGCAGCAACTTCCTCATTATCAGTGACGTTGCGGCCGACCACCGCCGGTTGCAATACCGCCGGGTGGCTATTGAGCACTGCCTCTACTCCTACAGGATACACGTTGAAGCCTGACCGGATAAAGAGCTCCTTGGTGCGGCCGACGATAAACAATGCGCCATCGGAATCGACCCTCGCGATATCACTGGTGTTGAGCCAGCCATCGACGAGGACTTTTGCAGTCGCAACGGGATCGCGGTAATAACCTTTCATCACATTCGGGCCGCTCACCCAGAGTTCACCTGGCTCTCCTCGCGCAACATGGCAGCCTTTACTATCCAGCGTCCGCACACTGACACCCGGAATGACGTCACCTACAGAGCAATTGTTGCGGCGGCCGCTCCTGTCGCGTCTGACTGACGGTGGGGCCGCTTTCGGTCAATCCATAGCCGTTGTGCAGCGTTAAACCCAATCGCGCTTCCGCACGCGCCTTTAGCGCGGGATCAAGCGGTGAGCCGCCCGCATAGGTAAAATGGAGTTTCGGTGCGCTAAATTTCGGGTCATCGGCTACGAGTTCGATGAGCTTGGCGTACATTGCCGGCACACCTTGAAACACCGTGATGCCGTCATGCATCAACGCGCTCGCTGCTGTTGCCGCTGAAAAGCGTGACGCGAGCTGCAGGCACGCACCCGCACTCAATGTGCCCAGCGTGACCGATGCGAGACCATAAATATGCGAAATTGGCAGCACGCCATACGCACGATCTGCAGTACTCAAACGCCGCAACGTCGTCGAGGCTGTCGCTATAAACAGCAAATTGTGGTGCGTGAGCATCACGCCTTTGGGATCACCAGTGGTGCCGGTTGTGTAGACGAGCGTGGCGACCTGCTCGCTGCCATTTGTAAACACGGGCTCCGGCTCGCAAGCGTGATTCAATGCGCCAACGGAAATTTCCCCCAAGCTGCCCCAGTCCTGCCGCGTCGCTGACAATCGCTTCGCGTGCATTTCTGCTTCGGCTGAAACAATGTGGGTAAACAGCAACAAACGCGCGCCGCTATTCTCGGTAATTGCATCGATTTCACGGGCCGTGAGTCTTGCGTTGGTCAAAACCACCCATGCGTCCAACTCTGCCACGGCAAAGAGAAGTGCGACGACCGCCATGCAGTTTTCGTTGACGATGACGACACGGTCACCCGCCCGCACACCGATCTCACGCAGGTGACGCTGCGCCTCAGTGATAGCCACAGTCAGTTGCCGATAGGTCCAGGCTGATTTGCCCTCCCGCAGCGCCAATGCGTCAGGTGTCTCGGTCGCCCAGCGACGGGGAAGATCGCTGATGCGCGCAGGCAATGGCGACAACTGCGCGTCGCGTGATGCCGCCAGCGTCATCAGCGTTTCGCGTCTCGGATCATGTTGCGGGCGATGACAAGTTGCTGGATTTGCGTGGTGCCTTCGTAGATGCGAAACAGGCGCACATCCCGGTAAAAGCGCTCTATTGCGTAGTCCGACACATATCCCGCGCCACCGTGAATCTGCACCGCACGATGCGCCACACGTCCGCACATTTCAGACGCGAACAACTTGCAACAGGAAGCCTCGGTGGCGACATCCTCCCCCGCATCTCGACGCTTTGCCGCATCAAGCACCATGCAGCGCGCCGCATAAATTTCTGCCTTGCTGTCGGCCAGCATCGCCTGGATGAGCTGAAACTCTGCTATCGGCTTGCCGAACTGCTGGCGCTCCATCGCGTAGCGCAACGCGTCATGAAGCATACGCGTGGATGCTGCCACACAGACGGCGGCGATATGCAGACGCCCCTTATCGAGCACCCGCATTGCAGTCTTGAATCCGACGCCTTCCTTACCGCCGATCAGGTTAGCGGCAGGCACACGACAATTTTCGAAATTGACGTCGCAGGTGTGAGCACCCCTCTGCCCCATCTTCACGTCACGTTTTCCCAGCGACAATCCCGGGGTTTCGCGCTCGACGATGAAAGCGGAAATACCGCCAGCGCTCTTGTTGGCTGGATCAGTGCGCGCCATCACGGTAAAAATGCCAGCTTCCGGCGCATTAGTGATGTAGCGCTTGGTGCCATTAAGCACGTAGTAGTCACCATCGCGCGCGGC
>JACMOJ010000453.1 GCA_014378085.1 Burkholderiales bacterium
ACCATCATCGATGGCAGGTACGTCGCGATAGGCGTTGAGGACGCGGCGAATACGCGTGGCGCTCATCAACGTGGCGGCAAGCCTGGGGTTTAACGGTGGCAGAGCAAGTGATGTATCGCGCAATGCCTCCACGGCAATGCCACCGGCCCCGAACGCGATTACCGGCCCGAACACTGCGTCTCGTTTGAGACCCACCAGCACCTCTCGCTGATGGGGAAATTTCATCATCCGTTGCACATTTACACCCTCGATGTGTGCGTCGGGTCTCATGCGTTTCACTTGTTCCATCATATCGTCGAATGCATGACACACTTGTTTGCGATTGACGAGATTAAGTCGAACGCCCCCGACATCGCTCTTGTGCGTGATGTCACGCGAATGAATCTTCATTGCCACCGGATAAGAAATTGCTTTCGCAGAAGCTTCGGCGTCCGCGCGCGTTTTGGCCAACCGGCCCGGGTTTACCGGCAGGCCAAACGCCGCAAGCAGCGATTTCGCCTCGAACTCGGTTAGCACAGTGCGCTTCTCGCGCAGTGCAATCTCGCGGATGTGTGTTGCTTCAGCAATGGCGGTCTTAACCTCATCATGCGTCATGCTCGCTACCGCGGGAACCGACTCGAGCAGCATCTCCTGGTGACGTTTGAAACGAACCACGGACGAGATGGCCTCGACGGCATTCTCTGGCGTAAGGAAGTTCGCAACGCCGGCCTTCTCCAGCATGGTACGTGCCTGGGTGAGCGACGCGCCACCCAGAAACGCAGTGAAAAGTGGCTTTTCGTGACTTTGCGCAATCGGAATGATCGCAGCGGCGGCGGCCTCCGGCGTGGTTACGCGTTGCGGACAAAACAGTACAAGCGCCGCATCCACATTCGGGTCATCCATCACCGCCTGCGTGGCGGCAAAAAAACGCGCCGGGTTCGCGTCACCTATGATATCTACCGGGTTTGCCTGCGACCAGTACTCTGGCAATTCCGCAGCCAGCTTGTCCATCGTGCCCTTTGCGAATTTCGCAAGCTCAAGATGGTTGTCCATCGCGACATCGGCCGCGACCACACCCGGGCCGCCGCCATTGGTGACAATCGCCAGCCGTGCGCCATTCGGTCGTTTTGCCATCGCGAGCACCCGCGCTGCCGCGAACAATTGAAGTGAACTCGACACCCGAACAGCACCCGAACGTGCGAGTGCCGCATCAAACACCGCGTCGCTCCCCGCCAGTGCACCGGTATGACTGGTGACCGCTTTGGTGCCCGCACTATGGCGTCCCGCCTTGAAAACGACGACCGGCTTCACCCGTGCCGCCGCACGCAAGGCCGACAGAAAGCCGCGCGCATCGCGGATGCCTTCGATGTACAGCAGGATACTTTTCGTCTCGATATCCTGAACGAGAAAATCGAGCAACTCGCCAAAATCGAGATCAAGCGCACCGCCCAGCGAAACGACGCTGGAAAAGCCGATTTCTGTCGTCGCCGCCCAATCCAGCAACGCCGTACAAACCGCGCCGGACTGGGAAATAAGTGCGAGAGAACCCGGCCTGCAAACAGCATTGGCAAAAGTCGCATTCAAACCGATCACGGGTCGCATAATGCCCACGCAATTTGGACCGATCATGCGCATTCCAAAGCGGGTCAATTCGGCTTGTACGAGCTTGGCGCGTTTGAGTCCCTCTTTGCCAGATTCACTAAAGCCCGCTGACAGAATCACGACGTTTTTAACACCGATGGTGCCTGCATCATGCAGGATTTCTGCGACAGTATTTGCGGGTGACGCGATTACGATCAATTCAGGCAGGGTCGGCAAATCGCCAACAGATCGGTAGCACTTATCGCCAAAAACCGTGCGGTACTTGGGGTTCACCGCATACAACACCCCCGCGTGCAAGCTCTGGAAGCCGCTGCCACGCATATTTTCGATGACGAAGCGTCCCAAAGCGCCCTCGCGCTCAGACGCGCCAATGATCGCGACACTGCGCGGCGCCAGAAGCTGATGAAGGTAGTGGGCTGACATCGTATGAGTATGCATGCAAACGCTTGCGCTACGATGACAGTTGCCTGGCCGGATAGTACAAAAATATTTTGACCTGGTGCGCCGCGTGAAGCGCCGTGGGATAATGCTTCGTGGGCCGTTAGCTCAGTTGGTTAGAGCAGAGGACTCATAATCCTTTGGTCGTTGGTTCAAGTCCAACACGGCCCACCAACATTCAGTAATCGCTAAAACCCGTCACTCGCTGGGGACAACAATGGATTGTCATTTTGAATCCGTCAATTTTTCCGGACTCAATCCCGGCCCAAGGATCATCATCACCGGTGCCGTCCACGGCAACGAGACCTGTGGGACGAGTGCGATTCGCCGCGTGCTCGACGATATCGGGCGACGGCGATTGGGTATCGTCAGCGGTTCGGTCACGTTTGTGCCTGTCACCAATCCACTCGCGTACGCGCGATGCGCGCGAGCGGGCGATAGAAACCTGAATCGCAATCTTTATCCTGTCGCCAAACCGGCTGACTTTGAAGACCATGTCGCCAACTGGTTATGTCCGCTACTTGCGAACCACGAGGTGCTGCTTGACCTTCACTCTACCCGTGCGCAGAATCCCGCGTTCGCAATGCTCGGTCCGGAAAATAATTCCGGCAGTTTGCAGCCGTTCAAGCATTTTGAAAAGGAAAGGGCGCTCGCAAAGCGCCTCGGCGTGCACCGCTTCGTCGACGGCTGGCTGAGCACTTACGCCTACGGCGTGGAGCGGCGCGTGCGCGCCGCGGCCGCGGCGGGCATTCGCGGCGCCTCGTTGAATTACGATCCTCGTAATGGCGTGGGAACAACCGAATACATGCGCTCCGTCGGTGGTTATGCGATCACGCTTGAATGTGGTGCACACGACGATCCATCTTCGCCGGAAGTTGGTTACCGGGCTATTCTCAATGCGCTCGCATACCTTGGCATCACCTCATCGCCGCTGCCGCAGCCGGTGGAAAAGTA
>JACMOJ010000454.1 GCA_014378085.1 Burkholderiales bacterium
CGCGAAAACTGATTCTCGGACGACGGCGAGCATTACAGCAATTAAGAGCGAGTGGCACGCACACAGTCAACCCAATTTTTTCACCTACGCGTTCAAGTCTTTGCAGCACGTATATGCCAAGAGCATCGCCTTCGCGTTGTATTTGGACAAAAGTACGCATTCATCATCGGTTCGGGCGTAAAAGTGTCAGAATTTGCTTAAGCTGCCGCTATCATGCAGTCGAATCGGAACTTTTTTCAAATTAAAAAAATGCAACCGCATGGCGCGCTTTGCGTCGGTTGCAGCGGCTGCGATGTTATTTTTTATGCGCGACTACAACACAACAAAACGAGTGCTTGTTACCGGCGGTGCGGGGTTTTTGGGTAGCCATCTGTGTGATCGGCTGATTCAGGACGGGCACGATGTGATCTGTCTCGACAACTTTTTCACCGGCACCAAGGCCAATGTCGACCATCTTCTAGCCAACCCCAGGTTTGAGTTGATGCGTCACGACGTCACGTTTCCGTTATACGTCGAAGTTGATCAAATTTACAACCTGGCCTGCCCGGCTAGTCCAATTCATTACCAGCACGACCCCGTCCAGACCACCAAAACCAACGTTCATGGCGCGATCAACATGCTGGGCTTGGCCAAACGACTGCGCGCCAAAATTTTTCAAGCTAGCACGTCCGAGGTTTACGGCGACCCTGCGGTTCATCCGCAAGTGGAAGGCTACTGGGGCAACGTTAACCCTATCGGCGTGCGCAGCTGTTACGACGAAGGCAAACGCTGCGCGGAAACATTATTTTTTGATTACCACCGCCAGCACGCACTGGAAATTAAGGTCGCACGCATATTTAATACCTACGGCGAGCGAATGCACCCCAATGATGGTCGTGTTGTCAGTAACTTTATTGTTCAAGCGCTTAACGGGCAAGACATCACCATTTACGGCGAAGGACAACAGACGCGCAGTTTCTGTTTTGTCAGCGACCTCATCGAAGGATTCGTTCGATTGATGGCCACCGGTAAAGAAGTAACAGGCCCCATTAACTTGGGAAATCCGGGCGAGTTCACTATTCGCCAGCTTGCTGAGCTGGTGATTGAGCTGACGGGCAGCGCCTCAAAGCTTGTCTTTCATCCCTTGCCCGCAGATGATCCGATGCAGCGGCGGCCCGACATCACACTCGCCCGAAGTCAGCTGGCGTGGGAACCCACTGTTCCGTTGCGTGAGGGCTTAACCCGCACCATCGCCTATTTCGACCAGCTACTCGTGGCGCGTTAACGGAGCGCGTATGTGTGGCATTGCTGGCATTTACGCCTACGGTTCTGCAGCGGCCCCGGTCAATCGCGATCAGTTGCGCACTGTTCGCGACCACATGGCCGCGCGCGGGCCCGACGGGCATGGCGAATGGTTCTCGGCCGATGGCCGCGTTGGGTTCGGCCACCGCCGCCTTGCCATCATCGACCTTTCGGAGGGCGGCGCACAACCCATGCAAAGCGCCGACGGCCAAGCAGTCATCACCTTCAACGGCGAAATCTACAACTACCGCGAACTACGCCGCGAGCTTGAATCGCAAGGTCACGTCTTCCGCTCAGATTCACACACCCTAGCACCGTTTTACCGGCACGACGCGGTCAATAACACGGCATTTTCTGAGATATTCATCCCATCCTCAACGCTAGCGGATCAAAGTCAGCAGTGAGTTTTGAACGTAGCAAGCTCCGCAACGACGGCAAACATTTCCGGGCGGGATCCACATGAACGTCCTGCTGACGGGCGGCACCGGCTACGTTGCCAGCCACACGGCCGTGGTTCTCGCCGAAGCCGGCCATCGAATCGCGCTGTTCGACAACCTCTGCAACAGCCAGCCCCAAGTGGCTCAACGCCTGCAATTTATGACCGGCCAGACCATGCCCCTCATCGTTGGTGACGTACGCGATACAGCGCTGCTCATTCAAGCATTAAAAAAGCATCAGATCGACGCCGTCTTCCACTTTGCAGGCCTTAAAGCCGTCGGCGAATCGGTGGCGCAACCTATTGACTATTACGCCAATAACGTCCACGGCAGCATAAGCGTTGTGCAAGCCATGCATGCAGCGCATGTCAAAACGCTGGTGTTTAGCTCCAGCGCGACGGTTTATGGCTGCCCCCAATACTTGCCTATCGATGAGGCCCATCCCACCAAAGCGACCAACCCATACGGGCGTAGCAAATTACAAGTTGAAGAAATTCTGGCTGACGTCGTTACGTCGGACCCGCGCTGGCGCATTGCATGCCTGCGCTACTTCAACCCTGTGGGTGCACATGAATCTGGCCAAATCGGCGAAGACCCAGCGGGCGTTCCCAACAACCTTATGCCTTATGTTGCCCAGGTCGCCAGCGGCAAGTTGCCCTACCTCAGTGTGTTTGGCAACGACTACCCCACGCCTGACGGCACCGGCGTGCGCGACTACATCCACGTTGCGGACCTCGCCGTCGGTCATCTCGCCGCGCTCAATTTTCTGGCGCGAGACGACAACGCGGCAGGGTTGCTTTCATCGCAAGGCACGGTCGACTCCACGATTCACACCTTTAATCTGGGAAGAGGGCAAGGCCACAGTGTTTTTGAAATTATTAAGGCGTTTGAGCTCGCGAGCGGAAAAACTGTGAAGTATCAGATCGCGTCACGTCGACCCGGCGACATCGCAACTTGCTATGCAGAGGTTAAAAAAGCGGAGCAAATATTGGGTTGGAAAGCGAAGCGTAACCTGCAGGACATGTGCGTCAGCGCCTGGCTGCGAGCAATGCACAGCACTCGACACGCTACCCTCTGATGTCATGTGCGGCATAGCAGGCATCTACGCATTTAGTGCTTCCGCGCGCCCGGTGGACAGAACGTGTCTGCGCGCCATTCGCGACCACATGGCCGTTCGGGGGCCCGACGGACAGGGCGAATGGTTCTCAGCCGATGGCCGTGTTGGGTTCGGCCATCGCCGCCTTGCAATCATCGACCTTTCGGAAGGCGGCGCTCAACCCATGCAAAGCGCCGACGGCCAGCTCGTCATCACGTTCAACGGCGAGATCTACAACTACCGCGAACTACGCCGCGAGCTTGAATCGCAGGGCCACGTCTTCCGCTCAGATTCAGACACCGAGGTATTGCTGCACCTGTACCAGGAAAAAGGCACCGCCATGTTGCAAAGCCTGCGCGGCATGTACGCTTTTGCCCTCTGGGACTCACGCAAACAGGCGCTTCTGCTGGCGCGCGACCCATTCGGCATTAAGCCGCTCTACTACACCCCCGCCGGCAGCAACAACGGCACACTGCGCTTCGCGTCGCAAGTCAAGGCGTTACTCGCGGGCGGTCAGATTGACACAGCGCCTGAGCCTGCTGGGCACGTTGGTTTTTATATCTGGGGCAGCGTGCCCGCGCCCTACACGCTATACCGCGGCATCCGCGCAATTCCGGCCGGACACTTCCTGTGGGTACACGGGCGGAGCGCCCTCGCCGCGCAAGAGCCCCAGCCCTTTTGCCTCATCACCGACATCTTGGCTGATGCCGCCAACAACCCTGCCCGCGGCAGCGAGGGCGACGCGCTCGAGGCCATTGGAGCGGCTGTTCGCGATAGCGTCGCAGCGCATCACGTAGCTGACGTGCCAGTGGGTATGTTCCTGTCCTCCGGTATTGACTCGGCCATCATCACCGCACTGTCAAGCGCCCATGGCAAACGCCCACACACGCTGACGCTGGCGTTTGCCGAATACGCGGGAACGGCAAACGACGAATCCCCCCTAGCGGAGCAGCTGGCTGCCCAGCTGGGCACGCGCCACACTACTGTGATGGTGAGCAAGGCCGAATTTAAGGAACAGCGCAAGCGACTGCTGGACGCCATGGACCAGCCCAGCATCGACGGCGTGAACAGCTGGTTTGTGTCGCAGGCTGCTGCCTCGCAAGGCATCAAGGTTGCGCTGTCAGGGCTGGGCGGCGACGAGCTGTTTGCCTCGTACCCCAGCTTTGCCGATCTGCCGCGAATCCGCAATCTGGCCCGCCCGTTTGCGCGCTTGTCCGGTCTGGGAAAAACCCTGCGCCATCTATCGCTGCCGGTGCTAAGTCGTTTCACATCGCCCAAGTACGCCGGTTTACTCGAATACGGCGGTACGCTGGGTGGGGCCTATCTGTTGCGGCGTTCGCTTTATATGCCGTGGGAGTTAAACCAGCTGTTGGACCTTGATTTGGTCCGCGACGGTTCGCACGAGCTGCAGAGCCGTCTACATCTCAATGCCACTACGGCGGGTATTCCTCAGGATCGCATGGCGATCTCGGCGCTGGAAATGTCTTGGTACATGCGCCACCAGTTGCTGGTGGACTCCGACTGGGCCAGCATGGCGCATTCGCTGGAGCTGCGCGTGCCGTTTTTGGATGTGCCGCTTCTACGCGCCGCGGCGCCATGGTTGGCGGCCCACCCTGGCCTGACCAAGCCGCAGGTTGCCAAGGCGCTCGCACACCAGCTTCCAAATAGCGTGTTGTACAAACGCAAGACCGGTTTTTCAGTACCCGTTCGCGACTGGCTGTTGGGCGATCGGCCCGACGTTAAAGATCGCGGATTACGCGGCTGGGCAAGCATGGTTCATGGCAGCGTCTTCGCGCAAACGAGCGCACCCGCCGGTTCCCCGCACCGGTGTGCACGAGGTCATGACAGTTCGCACACGCCTCGCGATGGAAATCTTCAGCAAACACCTCGCGCCGCTTTCTCGCTATGGAGCCCAGAAATGGCCACGCGCGGCGGCGTGCAAAGCTACATGTGGCGCCTATGGGAAACTTTTTCTGCCGTCACCGAAGCTGATGGCCGGCGGATAACGGGCCTGTCGCTCATGGATGAGCCTAGGTTGCTTGCAGCATGGGCGAATCCCGTTCAGTACCGCCCTGTTGCGTTGAGCGGGCGCAAACGGTTTTTCGCGCGACTGGCGTTGAGCACATCACACGCGGCCGAATGTGTCGTCGTTGGGCATCTGCATCTCGCGCCGCTCGCCTGGCTGAGCTGGCGGCTTGGACGTATTGGGCGCTATGTGGTGGTGCTTCACGGTATCGAAGCCTGGAAGCGCGCCGGGCTTTTCGAGCGGCTGGCGCTTAGGCAGGCGGATGCAGTGGTCGCAACCACCCACTATACCGCCCGAACCTGCGCTGTTGTGAACGGCCTGCCTGAGCAAAACTTTAAAGTAATACCGCTCTGCCTAGAGCCACTGCCGGCAACGCCCGCCCCCAATTTCAAGCTTGACGGCGCATTCCCCATCCTGTTCGTTGGCCGCTTGTCAGCGACCGAGCGGTATAAGGGCCTCGAAACTTTGATGCATGCCGTCGCGCGCCTAAATGAAGAAAATATTGGCGGCAAACTTCACGTCATCGGCGATGGTGACGACGCTGCCCGCCTGCAAACAATTGCCCGGTCACTTGGCTTGTCTGACGACACGATTTGTTTTCACGGGACAGTGAGCGACGCAGTCCTGCAGGCCGCCTATGCCAGCGCCAAAGTGTTTGCCATGCCAAGCGCTAAGGAAGGCTTTGGCATTGTTTTTCTAGAGGCCATGCGCCACGACGTGGTCTGCATTGGCGGGGCGCATGGCGGAATGTCCGAAGTTTTCACCGACGGCGTCGAAGGCTATTTGGTGCCGTTTGGCGACATTGACCTGCTGACGCGGCGCTTGATTACCCTCGGCGGCGACGACGCAACTCGGCATCGTTTGGCGCAAGCAGGCCGAAGGCGCTTTCAAAGCGGGTATGAGTTTGATGTCTTTGCTGCGAGATGGCGTTCGTTGCTGAATAGCGATAGGCAATAGACCATGGCTAAAACTTCCCTGTCGTTGCGCGATTCTGCCAAGCAGGCCATGCTGTGGTCTGCCGGCTTAAGCCTGTTACGTGATGTCTTGCAGTTTGGCCAAATGCTTGTTTTGGCGCGTTTACTTGATCCAGCGGCTTACGGTATGGCGGGCCTGGCCACCACGCTGATCAATTTCATCGGGCTGGCCTCGTTTCAACACGTTATTGCGCATGTTCTGCAGATTAGGGCGGACAAACCGGTCAACTTCCATCAGCACTTCACCGCAGGCTGGGTGCTCAATGGCGCCTTGTTTTTAATAGCCAATGCCATCGCATTTAGTCTGCGCCTTTTTGAGCAGTATGCTCACTTGCAACCACTGCTGCACCTTTTGTCCTTCACGTTCCTGTTGAGCGTTCCGAGCGACATGCGCGCCAAGATGCTTGAGCGTGATCACGACTGGAATCGGCTGCGCACCCTGCAGTTGGGAGGCATTGTTGTCAGCATCATCACTGCCATTGCTTTGGCGGTGGGTGGGGCTGGCGTATACGCGCTCATCGTTCCTGGCTTGCTGTCGTCGACCATCATGGCACTCGATTTGTTTTTTTTCTCGGGCTGGCGTCCGCATTGGCAATGGAGCTACAGTAGTTACCGCGAGGCCCTGCACTTTGGCCTGAATCGGGCGGGTTCTAACGCACTTAATGGCGGCCGCGCTGTGCTGCAAAATACGATGATCACTGAACACTTCCAGTTTGCGGGGCTCGGATTATTCGCCCGTGCGGAAGCGCTTGCAAACATGTTTTGTGGTCGCATAGCGCAACAAGCGAGCGGCGCGCTTTATCCAATCATTACGCGTGCAGAAGCGAAATCACCGCAATTTCAACGCACCAGCGGGTTAATGCTGAGCGGCGTAATCTGGGTCGTAGCGCCCATCGCCGCATTTTTTTCGTTGGAATCTTTGAGGCTTGTCAGCGTGTTGTACGGATCGCAATGGCTTGACCTGGTGCCCCTGCTGCCGTTTGCCATGGGGATTGGTCTTGCCATCAGTATCGGCGCCACAGCTTACAGTTTGCTTCTTGCCAATGACCAAGCCCGCCTTTGCCTTCGCGCTGATATGGCGGCATTTGTTATTGCTGCGGCCCCCATGCTCCTGCTAATACCCCTTGGCTTGAAGACCTACTTGGTCGGTGCTTTGGCTGCCAATATTACGATTGCAGCGGTCTTGTTGACGTTACTGATAAAGACTCACGGACTGCAATTGAGTGGATTGTTGCGCGCCAGCGCGGCACCCACGGTAGCCACGGCACTGGCGACCACCGGGGCGTGGGCCTTGCAAACAATTCTTGAAACGCAGTTTTCAGGCGTCGCGGCGTTGTTCATGGCCTGGATCAGCTTCACCTCGGTGTACGTCGCGGTGCTGCGACTTCTGTTCCGGGCGAACCTAGCTGAAATAGTTGGCTTTCTACCAGGTAGCCTCAAAATTCGTCGCGTGTTGTGGTTGTAGCGATAAACCCATGAAACTACTTTTCTTGCTGCCCGAGTATGTGAACAACGCCGGTGGCGGCATCATCACTTTTTACCGACATTTTCTGCCTTTGCTGGCCGCCCAAGGCCATCAGGTGCGCGTTATTGTCGGCAGCGGGGTTTACGCAGAGGCAAACGCTTCACCCGTCGTGATCGACGGCGTCAGCGTAGAAACGCTAACCCATTCTTGCCTGCTCAAATACCACGCTAAGTTTGCGCGCTACGCGGCCATGCCGGGCCTGCGGCGTCATCTCGCCGCCGCTTGGGCTATGTGGGATCAGGCCGGGCGCGGTGACGGTTTTGACGTGGTCGAAGCGACCGACTGGGGATTGTTGTTTATCCCTTGGGTTGTCGAGCAGCAACCGCCCTGCGTGGTGCAACTGCATGGCAGCATCGGTCAAGTCGATTTCCATGACCCGGTTCGGGGTGAAGAGGTGCAGGGTAATTTATTGCGAATGTTGGAGCGTTCGGCTATTTCGAAATCGGCGTTGGTTCAAGCGTATGGCGAAGGTAATGCAAAATTCTGGCGGGCCCAGATGACCCATGATGTGACGCGCATCTGGCCCGCTTGGCGGCCCTTGCCCTTATCCGCAAGCGGGCCACGGTCGACGCGTGGTTTAGTTGTGGGACGAATACAACGGTGGAAGGGGCCACACGTCTTGTGCGAAGCCTTGGGCCTGCTGGGAGCGCATGCGCCCAGCATCGACTGGCTGGGCCGCGACATGGCTTACGAAAGCCGAGCCACCACGATGGGAGAACACCTCAAACAGGTGTGGCCGGCGATATGGGGTAGGCTATTGACGCCGCTTGCCCAAGTGGCGGCCGCTCATGCGGCGCAATTACAAGCGCAAGCAGCTTTTGTAGTGGTGCCATCGCTTTGGGACACTTTTAACTTTACCTGTGTGGAAGCTATGGGCGCGGCAACGCCGGTTATTTGTTCAACTGGTGCTGGCGCATGTGAACTTATTATTGACGGCGAAAACGGTTTTACGTTTAAAAATGGCGATCCGCAGTCCCTCGCTAACGCGTTGGAACGGATGCTAAATCTAAGCGAACACGCACGTCGCGAGATAGGGACAGCCGGTCAAAGGACGGTATTGCATGCCCTAGACCCGGTTGTCATATGTCAGGAGCGGCTGCAGGCCTACCAAACTGTTGCGAGCCAAACGCCGCTGCGCGCCGCGCTATGCTCAGACGACTGGCTGCGACTGGCCAGTATACCCAGCGAAAAAACGACGGAGTCGCTGGATTTTCTGGATCAGTTTCCACTCAAGGCGCTAATCAAGCACACCGCTCGTCGGGTGCTGCATAAAGTCGGCGTACAAGGCGTAGTTCATGACTGATAAGACCCTTGCCCTATGCATTCCCGCGTTCAATGCAGCGCCATATTTGCCGCGTCTTCTGCGTTCTGCTAGCCAGCAAAAAATCCCGTTTGACGAAATTTTGGTATTCGATGACTGCAGCACCGACAACACGTCCGAAGTGGCGCGCGAGTTTGGTGCCCGAGTCGTCCGCGGCGAGCACAATATCGGTTGCAGTGGCGGCAAGAACCGGTTGTTAAAAACCACAAATTGCGGATGGATCCATTTCCATGATTCAGATGACGACCTAACGCCTGTGTTCACAATGTTGGCGCACAAATGGATGGCGCAGGCGACTGCGCCCGACGTCATTTTGTTTGATTACGAAAGTCGGCGCTTTGACGACAATCAGCTGCTGGCTATCCGCCACTTTGATCCGATCGCCTTGCGAACTGATCCCGTTCGATACGCCATCCGGCAGCAGATAAACCCCTACTGTGGGCTCTACCGGACCGAGGCGCTGCAGCGCGTTGGCGGTTATGACGAAGATCCAGCGGTCCTGTACAACGAGGACTGCCGCTTTCATATGCAACTCGCGTTTCGCGGTCTCACTTTCGATAGTGAAAAGCAGGTGGCGGTAATCAATTTGGAGCGGCAGGGGTCCATGTCTGATGCAAACCGAGCCAAATGCGCCTTGGCAAGACTGGCCGTGTTGCGCAAAGCGTCTGAGGCGATCGCGCCGGCTATGCGCAATGAAGTTGGCCTAGAAGCGTGGCTCAACGCCAGGCAACTGGCGCATGTTGGCCGCTTTCCCGAAATGGCGCAGGCCATCGCATTGGCGCACTCAATGGGCGTTCGCAGCCCAGTTGAGGAACGTAGCCCGATCATTAGACAGCTTGCTGCTTTTTTTCCACTGGCCACCTTCACCGTGCGCGCTAGATACGTGAACTGGCGGCGCGCAGTTGGAGCTGGGGCGGGCAGTGCATAACCCACTCATTTCCATCCTCATTCCCAGCTACAACGCTGGACAATGGATTGCTGAGACGCTGGAAGCATCTCTGGCACAGACATGGCGGCACACCGAAATCATCGTGGTTGACGACGGCTCGACAGACGAAACGATTGAAGTCGTCAAGACCTTTGAATCGCGAGGGGTGAAGCTGATCGTTCAGCAAAATCGCGGTGCGTCTGCCGCCCGCAACGCTGCGTTTCGCGCCTCAGCGGGCGAATTTATTCAGTTTCTTGACGCCGACGATATTATTTCGCCAGACAAGATTCGCTGCCAGCTTAGGCGCTTGCTGCAACAGCAAAACGCAGTGGCGATTTGCCCTTGGGGGCGTTTTTATGACAACCCCGCCCACGTGCGTCTTGATCCGTCAGCAAGCTGGCAGGATCTTCCTCCCGTGGATTGGCTCGTGGCGACATGGTCGCTTGGGGGCGGTATGCTGTTTCCAGCGATGTGGCTAGTGCCGCGACGGGTCATCAATCGCGCTGGCTTGTGGCGGGAAGATCTTTCGCTAAATGACGACGGCGAATTCTTTACCCGCGTTGTTCTTGCGTCAGATCATGTTCTGTTTTGCCAAGAGGGCACAGCGTACTATCGATCGGGGATTCCCGGCAGTCTTTCTGGCACGCGATCCGAACGAGGCTTTAAATCTGGTTTTGAGGCCATTCGTGCGTCAATCGAGAACACACGAGCGGTCGAAGACAGCAATAGAGTTAGACGCTGCGGTGCGCTGCTATGGCAGGTGTATGCCCACGGCGCGTATCCACATTGTCGTGAGTTAGCCAGCGATGCCCTCCGAAATGCCCGCGTTTTGCACGACGTCAAACTTTCGCCTGTGGGTGGGCTAGCGTTTTGCGCGCTGAGCAACGTATTAGGGTGGAAAGTCGCTCGCAGGCTACAGGAATGGTTGAGAAAACCATCATGAAATTCAACTATCGATTGTATTTTTTTAAATAGCATGAGTATCTTCAGTTTTAATTTCCTCAGGTCCGTTACCGCCCAAGCCGTCATCTGGCCGCCTATCGATTTTGAATTGATTGAGGCAAGAAACGCAGGGTTACTACGCGGACACATCCTGAATGCAGGAGCAGGTTGGCGAGATCTTTCTCATTTAATTGAGGGTGCGTTGATCAATCAGGATATTACTTGGCCCGGTGACGACAGAAAAAATGTTGATATATTTTCGCCACTACATGATATCCCCGTATCCAATGCAACATTTGATACTATATTATGTATTGCTGTACTTGAACATGTCGTTAATCCGGACGAAATTATTCCAGAGTTTTTTCGCGTATTAAAACCGGGAGGATACGTTATTGCGTCAGTACCTTTTTTGCAGCCCGAGCATAAAATCCCGACAGACTATCAACGTTACACGAAAGATGGACTTGAACGCCGTTTTTTGAGAAATAATTTTGAAGTCGTTTCGACGAGAAACGTATTTAACGTCTACTTTACCTTACACTGGATCGTTTATGAATGGCTTCATCTCTCGGACAGTTTAATATATAAGGCTCTTAGGGTGGCAATTCTTCCACTGTTACTGTACCTTGCAAAAACCTCACGGCTTTCATCGGATAAGCTCGCTTCCGTGTTTCAGATCATAGCTAGAAAACCTGTGTAGCCCTCGTGGCCGTCAGCGATATTCTGGCTGTTGAGAGAAGAGATTTTATGACAAATTTATTTAAATACCTGTTTAAATTCAAAGTTCGCGGTAGAGCAAGATTATTTAAGTTGTTTGGACTTGAAGGTTTCTTCTTCTCGGTACGCGGATTCGACCTTTTTTTAGACCCATATGATTATGTAGATGCACAAGTCTGCGCGCATGGGTATTACGAGCCTCATGTTCTCGAGTGCATAAAAGGTGTTATCGAAAAAAATAATATATTTTGGGATATTGGTGGAAATATTGGTCTTCATTCATTTGCGATCAAGCACCATCAGCCCGATGTTGAAGTGTTTTGTTTTGAACCAAATCCATTATCTATGAAAAAGATTATGAAGAGTCGGGTAAGAAATAATATACCGATAAATATTTTGTCATGTGCGTTGGGGTCGGCTTTAACTTTGTGCAAACTCAGCATAAAAACGCAGGGTAACTCTGGATTGACATCCCTTTCACCGTGGCCTGATGTTGTGTATGAGGATGACTGTCACGTAGTTTCCATGCGAGCCGATCATTTGATAAAAAATGGTTTTTCTATTCCTAATGTTGTAAAAATGGATGTTGAAGGTTATGAGTTGCAAGTTTTAAAAGGTTTTGGAGATTATCTTTTTGATCCTAGTTTACGGGCAATTATCTTCGAAGATAATGATTGCGAAGAAATTCATGCTATTCTGAAAGATGCTGGATTTCTCATCAGCAATATAATGGGCAAAGACTCGTTGGCGGCTAGATGAAAGTCGCGATCACGGCCGACCCCGAGCTGGCGATCCCGCCTAAGTTCTACGGCGGGATAGAGCGAGTTATCGACATGCTTGTGCGCGGCTTGGTGGCTCGTGGGCACGAAGTCACCCTGTTTGCCCATGCCGAATCCGATGTGCCGTGCAAGCTCGTGCCCTACAGCGGCACGCGAAGTGGTTCAGCGGCAGACACGCTGCGCAACATGATGACAATTTCGCGCACCGTAATCGGTGGGGGCTTTGACGTCGTGCACAGTTTTGGGCGAATTGCATATCTGCTGCCGCTACTGCCACTTTCTATCCCTAAGCTCATGACCTACCAGCGCGAGATTACGCCGGCTTCTATTGGATGGGGACACCGCCTGTCGCGCGGCACACTACATTTTTCAGCGATAAGCAACTGGATGATTGCGGATGTGAAGCACTTGGCCAGTTGGCACTTGGTATACAACGGCGTTCCGATGCAAGTTTATGACTTTGTGCAAAACGTCGAAGACGATGCCCCCCTTGTTTTTTTAGGGCGCATCGAGCACATCAAGGGCACCCACCTGGCCATCGAGATTGCCCAACGAACTGGTCGTCGGCTCGTTATTGCCGGCAATATCCCACCAGCGCAACAGTCTTACTTCGACACACGGGTGAAACCACATTTGCATAGCAAGCGCATTACCTACATCGGCGCCGTTGATGACCAGCAAAAGAACATATTGCTGGGCAGCGCAGCAGCGTTGTTGATGCCAATCCTCTGGGAAGAGCCATTTGGTATCGTAATGGCCGAAGCGTTGGCATGCGGCACGCCCGTGCTAGCCCTGCGGCGCGGGGCCGTGCCCGAGGTGATTGTGGACGGTGTGACCGGGTTTGTTCGAGATGACGTCGACGGCCTGGTGCAAGCCGTGGCGGACGTAGCCCGGTTGGACAGGCGGGGCAGTCGGGCGAGAGCCGAAAGCATTTTTAGTGACAGTGCGGTGGTCGACGCATATTTGAACGTCTATGATCTTATTCGTCGATACACGCCGCGTGGCCCCCATGTCTGAACTGTCGCCGTTTACTCACCTTCGCGTCACGCCGGCGTCGACGTTTCAAGCCTTATGCTGGTTTCAAACATGGCACGGATAGTCATAGTAGGCCCTTCCCAGCCGGCGCGGACGCCGCGCCTGGTGCGCAACGCGGACGCTTTGGTGGCAGCAGGGCACAGCGTAGTGGTCGTGACGCCAACGATCGAGCCGGACGTCGTACCGTTTGATAATGCCCTTGTCGCCCGCGCCGCGTGGCGATACAAGCCAGTGTCGCTTTTGGATGCGTCTGGACGAATTGCAGCCAGACATCGGCTCTCGCGACGCATGATGGCGGCCACCTTTTCTCGGTGGCCGGCGTCGAACATGGGCTCGCACGCGCTTATGTACGGCGCATCGTCGCTTAGTTCGGTGCTGGGGGCTTTGACGGCCGATCTCTACCTTGCCCAGCAACAGGCATGTCTTCCACTGGTTGCCTTTGTGGCTAAGTCGAAAAATAAACCATTTGCCTGCGACATTGAAGACATACTCGCTGAATCCGCTTCGGAGCCAAGGGCCCTGATCAGGGCGGTGGAGTCTGACTATTTACCTCGGGCTACCGTCGTATCCACCATGTCAGTTGTGGCGGCCGACTATCTCAATGACGCTTATCCACTCTCCGCGCTGGCTCAGCCACTGCACAATTGCCCATGTCTTGCCGAGCGTGGCGATCTGCTTTCCCCCGTCAACAGGCGGCGGGCTCAGTCACCATCGATCTATTGGTTCGGTCAAACACTTGGACCTCATTCGCTTGCGATAGAGTTGATTCGCGCTAATGCAATCGCTGGTAATCCTTTCAGAATCGTCCTCAGGGGCAAGGCGCAACCCGACTATCTGAAGCAGATCCATCAATCAGCCGCCGCATGTAGCGCCGCAGATCTCGTGGAAGTCCTGCCTTTGGTCGATCCGTCGAGGATGGTACGGGAGGCCGCATTTCACGATGTGTTGTTCGGCTCGCAACCCAGTCAACAACTTTTTCATCAACTCGCGATAGGCAATAAGGTCTTTACAGGATTGCTGGCTGGCTGTGCCATCTTGGCCACCGACACAGTTGCACACCGGCAATTAAAACAAACGTTACCGGATGCCATATTGCTTTTCGACGAAGGTCCAGTTAACTCCCTAGCGAAGATGTTGGCGCAGCTGGTCGGTTGCGAGCAGTTTCTTATGCACATGCGCGAGTCTGCATGGAAAGCCGGAACCGCGCGCTATAACTGGGAAACCGAGTCGCAGGCTTGGTGCACCGCAATCGAAAGGTCGGTTTGTAGGTTATGACTTCAAAGAAACGTACCGTCTGTCTGGTAGCGGGCACCCGTCCCGAAGTCATCAAGTTGGCACCTGTTTTCTTCGCCCTTCAACGATCTGATGAATTGCAACCGTATTGGCTTTCAAGCGGACAGCACCGGCAGATGTTGGATCAAGCGATGGCATCTTTTGGGATTCGTGCTGACGTTGATTTAGGGCTGATGCGACCTAGCCAGACGCCGGCAGAACTAACGGCTCGTGCAATCACTAGGGTGGGGCGAGTACTTTCCAAACTTCGGCCAAGCGCGGTAATTGTGCAAGGTGACACGTCCACTGCGTTGGCTGCGGCACTCGCGGCCTTCTATCAAAAAATCCCGATTGGACATGTAGAGGCCGGCCTACGCACCCATGACATGCTGTCACCTTGGCCTGAAGAAATGAACCGAAGGCTAATTGCCCCCTTATGCCACTGGAATTTCGCGCCGACACCTCAGGCAGTAACCAACCTGACGTCCGAGCGAATACCGGCGCATCGTTGTCACATTACTGGCAACACCGTCATTGATGCTTTGTACTGGATGCGCGACAAGGTTGCCGCCGATCCGGAAATAGAAAGTAGTCGGGCACTGAGGCTGGGAATGTCCACCTCATTTGTGCAAACTTTTATTGAACAAACGGAACGACGATGGATTCTTCTTACCTTGCACAGGAGAGAGTCTTTCGGCGATGGCATGGTCGAAATTTGCAACGGAATTCGGCGTGTGCTGGAAAGAAACCCGGATTGTGGCGTGGTTTGTCCGATGCATCTCAATCCAATGGCCAGGGCGCCAGTAAAGGAAATTCTCGGTAGTTCCAGTCAGATTGCTTTAATCGAACCCGTAAATTATTCTGATTTTGTTTGGCTAATGGATAAGGCCTACTTTATCGTCAGTGATTCTGGCGGTGTTCAGGAGGAGGCGCCCAGTCTAGGCAAGCCGGTTTTGGTAGTGAGAGCCACCACTGAGCGGCCTGAGGGGATAGATGCTGGAACTTGCCGTCTTGTCGGGGCTGAGCAAGACAAAATAGTCTTAGAAGCTGAACTTCTGCTTCAGGATGCCAACTCGTACAGAATTCGTAGTTACCTGAATAATCCGTATGGGGATGGGGGCGCGTCAGAGAAAATCATAAAAGTAATAGCGCGCGATTTGGCGGCTTATAACCATCAAGTAGGCGATTGATTGATACCGTGCCTATCGCAAAAAATGTGACATGAGGCAGCAGTTGATGCGTGGGCGCGTCAAGGTGATTTGATATTTTCCGAGGCGGGAATTCTCACCTTCGCAAGCGCCAATCACGCACCGTCAAGCAACCTGCGGTGCGGCTTTGGTGATAGGCTCATGGAATTAAACAAGTCTTCTGACAAACAGGTTGCGCGGGTGTTTGTTACTACTCCAAGCCGGATGTGCGACCAATAGGAAGGCATGATTTCGTAAATGAAACGAAGAAAAAAATTCTCGACGTCCGAACTCGCGGCATGAGGAATGGTAGATGAGAAATAACACGATAGGTCTGCTGAATTATTCTTGAACTGCAATGTACGGACCATAAAAATGAAAACTTTCCGCTTTGCTGGATAATTATTGCTATCAGTGAAACACATCGCTATTTTTGACGGGTTGCGTGGCGTCCTTGCGCTGTGGGTTTTTACTTTTCACGTCGCTTCTATTTCCGGCTTTATGCTGCCAAAATTATTTGATGGTCGACATGCAGTTTCAGTTTTTTTCGTGTTGTCGGGATTTGTTATATCCAAGTTAACAATGGAGCGAAATGATAGTTATTATGTTTTTATAGTCCGACGATTTTTTAGGCTGTACCCGGTCTATTTGGTATGTTTGGTGATAGCTCTGTTGTTTGTTAATTTCGGGGCAATGCCGATCAACTTTGATCAAAAATACACTTTTGAGCACGTTATATCGCATTTATTTATGGCGCACGGATTTTTCCCGATTGATGTGCTCCCGGGAGCTGATAGCGCGATCCTAAATCCTGCATGGTCGGTATCGGTCGAGTGGCAGTTTTATATCATTGCCCCCATATTTTTTATGTTGCTTCGAAGTCGATCTCGGTGGGGTTTGGTTATATTTGTTCTAGCCATAGTGATATCAAAGCGTTTTTTTTCAAATTTCTTTAATTTGGGTGCGGCATCAATTTTGAGCCAAATTCCAATATTTTTTATTGGAATTTGTTAATATTTCTTCTGGAGCTTTTTGGATAAAAACAAAGAATCAATCGCAGAGTCGGAGTTGAGCGTTATAATGATTGTTCCGTTTTTACTTGTCTCTATTTTATCAATTTCAGAATACATCTGGTTAGACCTTTGGATATTTGTTTTTGGAACTGCGATTTGTAGTAGATATAACAATAAATTTATTTTTGTACGATATGCTGCTGATTTATTAAGTTCGAAAGTTTTTGTTTGGTTGGGTTCAGTTAGTTACTCTTTATACCTTGTGCATGAACCCATCGTATGGCTGTGTGTCCGCGTTGGAAAAGCATACCATTCAGACGCAGCTAGACTGAGCCATATTTTTCTTGTTGGTTTTTTTTCTTTATTTTTATCGTTAATTTTGTCTCATATGTTATTTATTTTTGTAGAGCTACCTGCCATAGCGTTTGGTAAGCGCATTTCAACCTGACTTTTAATTGAAAAAATCGCGAAATGAATTAATTCTTGTTTGATGACAGGTCTGCTGTCGAATTTAATATACTTTTTAATTATCCGTTTTTTTATGCTGTTTTATGAATATCGGAGTTCAAGTGTTTGTTGTGTTGATGTTGACATCATTTATTGCTGCTCGTATCGCAGCAAAGTTAATGTGTACTTGAGGATAATATTTATCCGCCTGCCCTTACGGGAGTTGCATTGATGTTTACGAGCTGTAGTCAAGCGATCCGAACTTTCGATTATTCAACAAACACAGGACCAACATGAAAGTCCTTTGTGTTTCCCCTCGTTTCGCTCCGGTAAACGCCGCCGACAGCCACCGTCTGCGTCTACTGCTGCCGCACTTTGCGGCTCACGGGTGCGAGGTCGAAGTGCTTGCGGTAGACCCGGCTTGCGTACCGGGACCCGCGGACGCGTGGTTGTTGGACAGCGTTCCGGCAACGGTGCCTGTGCATCGCGTGCAGCCGTGGCGAGTGTCAGGTTGGGGCCTGAACGGGCTGGCACAGCGCAGTTTCGTGTCGCTGTTAAGAAAAGGTAACGAGTTGCTGGAGAGCGGGCGCTTTGATCTGGTTTTCTTTTCCACTACCGAGTTCCTTTTGCACGGGCTTGGGCCGTTGTGGCTCACCCGTTGGCGCGTGCCCTTCTGCATGGACTTTCAGGACCCGTGGGTCAATGACTATTACCGCCAAAGCCCGCACCTGACTCCGCCTGGCGGGCGCTTTAAATATACGATCATGGACGCGTTGCATCGCTTCACAGAACGGGCTGTGGTGCGGCGTTGCAGTGGCTTTCTCTCGGTCTCGGCTGCCTATCTGCCTATGTTGACGCAGCGCTACGGCGCCTTGGTTGCACATCAGCCACGCTTGGTAGCAGGTTTCCCCGGCGAGCCCGATGAATTGATGGGCATGCGCTGTGTTCAGCCCGTGTGTGATGCGGCACGCGCTGTTAAGACCTGGCGGTATGTGGGCCGTGGCGGAGCAGATATGGCCAAGGCAGCCAGCGCTTTTTTTCGAGCATGGCGCATGGCTATCGATCAAACATTGCTGGCGGCGGCCGACGTGCGTTTCGAGGCAATCGGCACAAGCTATGCGGCAGACGGCCGCCGTGAGAAATCGCTGGAGCCTTTAGCTGTGGCGGCGGGTCTTCCTGGCAATGTGAAAGAAACGCCAGCTCGGCTAGGTTACAGCGATATGTTGCGGGTGCTGATCGCGAGCGACGCTTTAGTGGTGTTCGGTTCTGACGACCCGGCCTACACGGCATCAAAGATTTACCCCTACTTGCTGGCAGGCAAACCACTGGTAGCTATCTTCCACGAAAAAAGTTCGGTGGTATCCCTGATGCGGGCGGCTGGCGGAGGAGTCTGCGTAACGTTCAATGAACAAACCACTCCAGAGCAACTTTCCGTCAAAATCGTGCAGGCATGGTTTGCTCAACGTCAGTTCGATCGTTCTGTGATTCTCGATGGGCAGAAGTTTGAGCCTTACACGGCGCGCTCACAGGCCAGCGAGGTGACCAACTGGTTCCGCCAGATCCAAGTGGTGCAACATGCCGCTTGAAAACCGGGGGCCGACGGGGCGACTGAAGCTGGGTATCTTGGCTAGCCATCCCATCCAATATCAAACGCCGCTTTTTCGGGAGTTGGCAACGCGGTGCGATCTGCACGTGTATTTCGCTCATAGTCAGACACCCCAGGCTCAGGCGGCTGCTGGCTTTGGCGTGGCGTTTGAATGGGACGTCGACCTCTTGTCAGGCTACGAACATTCTTTTTTGCGGAACTTGTCTTGGCGGCCGAATAGTGGCGCCTTCTTCGGCTGCGACACGCCCGCCATCGCCAGTGAAATCGAGTCGGGCGACTTTAATGTGTTCCTCGTCATGGGCTGGCACCTCAAGTGCTTCTGGCAAGCCATTCGCGCCTGCCAGCGACGTGGCGTGCCGGTAATGGTGCGGGGTGACTCTCAGCTGGGTACACCCCGCAGCCTGCTTAAACAGGCGGTCAAGGCTTTGCTCTACCCTTGGGTCATTCGCCAGTTTGATGCCTGTTTGTATGTGGGTGAACGCAATCGCGAATACTTGGCGCACTATGGCGCACACGCTGATCGTCTTTTTTTTGCGCCGCACTGTGTGGACACAAAGGCCTTCGCTGAAGCCGCAGGTGCGGTAAACCGCGACGCCGTTCGCGCAAGTTGGGGACTGGTCGCGACGGAGAAGGTCGTGCTATTTGCAGGTAAGCTGATCGGGCGTAAACGGCCCGCAGACCTAGTGCAGGCAGTGGCACGGCTGCACGTGCGCGGGCACGCCGCCGTGCTTGTTTGGGCCGGGGACGGTCCAGATCGGCAGGCGCTAGCGGCGTTGGGCGCATCGCTTGATGTGCCCATGGTGTTTCTGGGCTTTTGCAACCAGAGTCAGCTGCCCGCGGTTTATCGCGCGGCGGACGTGTTGGCGTTGCCGTCAGAAGGCACTGAAACCTGGGGCTTGGTGGTCAACGAAGCCATGGCCTGTGGCACGCCTTGTGTCGTGTCGGATGCGTGCGGCTGCGCGCCCAATATGATCGTCCCGGGTGTAAGCGGTGCGATTTTTGGGATGGGTGACGTGGATGCGCTCGCTATGGCAATGCACGGCGTACTGATGGCCCCCCTAATGCCACAGCCAATTCAGGATATTTCAGAAGACTATTCCGTTGCGATAGCCGCAAATGGGATACTCGCCGCCGCTGCGAACTGCGTGGAGCGTTCAAAATTGTGAGCCCGATACCTCCAAATTATGGCTTCGCTGTGATCACCGCGGGGCGGACTTACCGTAGGCACGTTGTTTTGCAGGACTTATGACATGGGGCTTTCCTACCGTGGCCTTTTTATTGTTTTGGGGGTTGCCTTGCTCGCCGGTGCTGGTGCCAACAGCCTGCTGGGCCTGTTTGCCCTAACGACCCTTGGCGTTGGTCTGTGGCTGCTGTGGCGACCCGGTCTGTCGCCTATTTTTATTTTCATTTTTGGCTATCAATGGTTGCAGGCAAGCACCAAGGTATTTCAGGCCAGTCTGCACGGGCTAAACGTCGAGGACTTGAGCGCCTTCGGGGGAGATGTGTCGACAGCCACCGCGCTCTCCTTGGTAGGGCTAGTCATGCTCGCGTTCGGAATGTGGGCTGGTTTGGGGCGCGCAGGCGCGTGGCAGGCGACTGCGCTGGACGCGGAGTTACAAAACAAACCGCAAAATTTCTGGTTCCGTTGTTACGGGTTCGCATTCATTGCGGCGCTGATGGTTCAGTCGGTCACCTACGTGATCCCTGCGCTCAGTCAGCCGCTTCTGGCGTTGGCAAGTCTGAAATGGGCGTTTTTTTGGATACTGACGCATGTTGCTTTCGGTCGTGCGGCTTCAATCCGCGGGCTGTGGCTATTGGCGTTTGCGGCGGAGTTCGCCCTCGGCATTGGTGGTTACTTTTCTAGCTTTAAGACGGTTATTTTCTTCACTATCTTCGGGGTTTTGTCGTCAGGTTTTCGCCTGTCGGCGACACGCCTTTTGGGTTTGGGCGCAATTGGAATAGTGACGCTGATCCTTGGCGTAACTTGGTCCGCGATCAAAACGGAGCAGCGGGATTTCCTGAACCAGGGCCAGATGGCGCAAGTCGTTTCGGTCAGCTATCTTGAAAGCGTCGCCAACATGGCGCAACTGGTGCAGCGGCTTGATGCCACTGCTATGGCAGACGCAGCCGTGGGAATGGCTGACCGCCTCGCCTATGTCGATTTCTTTGCTTTGGTGCTAGACGTGGTGCCCGCCGAAATTCCCTATGAAAAAGGCGCATTGTGGGGCGACGCGGTCGCTAGGCCCTTTATGCCACGTTTGTTGTTCGCAGATAAAACAATCATCGATGACTCGGAGCGCACGGCTTATTACACACGAAGGCGTGTGGGTAGTGCGGAGGACGGTACATCTGTCAGTCTTGGCTACATGGCGGAAAGTTACATCGACTTCGGTCCGTGGTTAATGATGCCGCCGATTTTTGCGCTTGGCTGGATGCTCGGGCGCTTTTATCGATGGATGGTCGAATACCGGCGAAGCCGTGGCGCGTTTGGCACCGGCTTGGCTATCGCAACGCTGTTCCAGGCTGCGTTTCTAGAAAGTAGCATCACCAAGCTGTTTGGCGGTCTTGTGGTAGCAATGCTCATGTCGTGGGTTGTTGCGCGGTGGTTTGTTCCCAAGTTTTACACCGCTCCCAAAAACTCGCTGCAGCCGCCTGCTGCAGAAGCGCGGTAGTTGTCGGTGTTGCACGTAACGCATGTTGTCGCAAGCTTGAATCCTCAAGCAGGTGGCCCATCGCGCACTGTCGTACAGTTGGCGGATGCGCTCGCAAACCAGGCCGGTATTAATGTGACGTTGCTGAGCCAACAACTTGTAGGAGATCGCGTAATGGCGTCGGCTTCCGCAGGGGTCAATCGCCACGTGGTGAAAACGCACTCACACCTAGCGCTGAAACTTGGGCTTCCGGTGCGTGACGATCTTGAAATAATGGCGCAAGCTAGTCCTCCGCAGCTATTCCATAGCCATGGAATTTGGTTGCCGGTCAATTATTGGACGGCGCGTGCTGCGCGGCGGCAAGGCGTGCCTTTGATTATTCAACCGCGGGGCATGCTCGAACCGTGGGCGCTGAACCATCGTGCGTGGAAAAAGAAGATTGCAACGCTGCTTTATCAACGGCGCGATCTGCAGGCCGCACGGCTCTTTGTTGCCACGGCCGAATCGGAATACGAGAGCATTCGGCAAACGGGAGCGCGTCAGCCTGTGGCGGTCATTGCCAACGGTGTCGATTTCCCAGACGTACCTGTGGACACAGTTTCACGCGCCGAAGCGGCGCCTCGAACGGCCTTGTTTCTGTCTCGCGTGCACCCGAAAAAGGGCCTACTGAATCTGCTTCAGGCGTGGGGCCGGGTAGCGCCGATGGGATGGCGACTTAAGATCGCGGGCCCTGATGAAGGTGGCCATTTACGTGAAGTGATGAATTTGGCACGCCAGCTCGGAATCGCCAAGTCGATTGAATACGTTGGCGAGAAAGATGGCGCGGCAAAGTCCAAACTCTTCACGGAGGCAGATTTTTTTGTGTTGCCCACATTCAGCGAGAATTTTGGTGTGGTGGTTGCTGAGGCGCTGGCACACGGTCTGCCCGTCATCACCACCCGTGGGGCACCCTGGGCCGACCTGCTGACTCATGGGTGTGGGTGGTGGGTGGATCTGGGGGTTGATGCGCTGGTTCAAGCGTTGCGCGAGGCGATAGCGCTGAGCGACGCTGAGCGGCACGCGATGGGCGCGCGGGGCCGCGTTTACGTGCAGCAGTACAACTGGGATGAAATCGCGCGGCAGACCATTGACGTTTATCGCTGGGCACTCGGGCACGGGCCTCAGCCGCACTGTGTGCGCGCCGACTGACCTAAATATGAAACACCCATACCGTAATCACAAGCTCTCGATCAGCAACAAGATCGCGCGAACTGCATGGCAGATAGTTTGGCTTTTTCTCTATCGTCCAACCCCCCGCATCCTCCACCCGTGGCGGTGTTTGCTGTTGCGACTTTTTGGGGCCAAACTGGGGAAAGCCGTTCATCCCTACCCGTCGGCCCGTGTGTGGGCGCCATGGAATCTCGAAATGGGCGACAACGCTTGCCTGAGCGAAGGTGTAGATTGCTACAGCGTGGCCAAGATTTACATCGGTGCGCATTCCACAGTAAGCCAGTACAGTTTTCTGTGTACGGCTAGCCACGACCACTCGAAACCATCGATGCCGCTGGTCGCCTCGCCCATACATATTGGCGAAAGGGTTTGGATTACGGCCGATGTTTTTGTCGGGCCTGGCGTGACAATTGGTAGTGGCACCGTGGTCACCGCGCGATCCAGTGTGTTTAGTGACCTGCCTCCATGGATGGTCGCGAGCGGCACGCCTGCCGTGCCGATAAGGTGCCGGCGTTTTGATCAAACCGAAACGTAGAAATTAAATTAAGGTAAATTTGCTGTGACACCTTATAAGGGCGGCAAGCTGCCAATTACCGTGCTGCTGGCAGCCAAGAACGAAGCTATCAACCTGCCGCGTTGCTTTGCTGCGCTGGACCCGGCCACCCACGTTGTGGTTTTGGATTCGCACAGTACGGACGCAACCGCCGCGATCGCCCGGGCGCACGGCGCCGACGTGGTGCAGTTCGACTATCAAGGCGGCCACCCAAAAAAACGGCAGTGGGGCCTCGACAACCTGAACATCGCTACGCCTTGGGTATTGTTGCTCGATGCAGACGAAGTAGTGCCAATCACATTGTGGGCAGAGATGGCGCAGGCGATTTCAGGTGAGCCGGCGGCAGATGCATTTTTGATTACCAAAGGCTTCCATTTCTTGGGTCGTCCAATGCGTCACGGCGGGTTTTCTCATGCTGCAGTTCTACTGTTCAAAACCGGTAGGGCGCGGTTCGAACAGCTCTTTGATGACGCGCTGGACGGGCTCGACATGGAAGTCCACGAGCGGGTGGTCGTTGAAGGTTCCATTGGCCGGCTCAATACACCGCTGATCCATGAAGACTTCAAGGGGCTGGAGGCCTACATCGCCCGACACAACAAATATTCAACGTGGGAGGCGCGCCTGCGCTACGGGTACCTGACATCCGGACGTTATGGCGAGGCAACGATCATGCCAAAGTGGTTGGGGAATTCGCAGGAAAGGCGACGAGCAGTCAAGGCGCTGATTATCCGGCTGCCGTTTGAGCAATGGATATGGTTTGGATATCACTACTTTTTCAGACTGGGGTTTTTAGAGGGGCGCGCCGGGTTGATCGTTTCGCAGATTCGAGCGAGCTATATCGCTCAGGTGAGGGCGAAGATTTTTGAATTGGCGCTGCGCGATCAGCATTTAAAGTCATGAACAAGAAATGGCTAGCCGCGGGCATGCTAGGTGCCACGTTGTTAATTGGTGAGACGATTGCGCGCTTTGGCTGGGGTCTGGGCGATCCGCCACTATCTGTGGCACACCCGACCATCGAATACATGTTCAAGCCAGACCAGAACGTCAAGCGCTTGGGGAATCACATTATCGTCAACCACTACGGAATGCGGAGTGAAAACTTTCCGGCTAAAAAATCGACCAATGAACGTCGTGTGATGATTTTTGGTGATTCCGTCGTCAACGGTGGAAATCTTACCGACCATAGCGATTTGGCCAGCTCTATATTAAAGAGTAAATTAACCGAAATTCTTGGGAAAGTTTGCGTGGGAAATATTTCTGCGGGTCGTTGGGGCCCCGGAAATTGGCTGGCCTACGCAAAAGAATATGGATTTTTCGATGCTGACATTATTATTCTTGTAATATCAAGTCATGACGCTTACGATAACCCAACCTTTGCGCCGCTAGATCCTAATGTTTTCCCGCAGCGAAAGCCGATATCGGCCTTATGGGAAGGATTGACTCGATATCTTCCCCAATACATTCCAAAAGTGCTGTTGCAAACCGATAGTCCCGCAAAATTTGGTGATGCCGGTCCGGTGGACGACGTTGCAGAAATTGCGAAAGGTATTCATGATTTAAAGAATTTTCTGCGGCTCGCGCAAGGTCAAACTCAACATGTGCTTGTTGTTCAATATCCGGAGCAAAGTGAGCTTGCGTCCGGTTCATTTAAAACAGGCTATGCCGAAATCAAGCAGGCCGTGCAGGATATGGGCATCGTAGTAATTTCGATGGCCCCCCCGTTTATTGAGCAAATACACCGCGGACAGCAACCTTATCGTGACAATATTCATCCGAATAATCTCGGGCAAAAAATTATCGCAGAAACGCTTTATGAGGCGCTCGTTTTGCATAGTGTTTTGGATCGGTGACAGGTTCCGATTCGCCCCATCGGCTGCATCCGTGTTACATCAACTCGTTAGATACACATCAGCACACACCATGCGCAAAGTAGCTCGGGATAGACGGAACCATGTGGAATCTACTTAACTTTATTTGGCACCATCCGCTCAACACGCACCGCAAAAAGGCTGCTCTATGGCGGTTGTTGCGGTGGCAGTTTGCGTCGCGCTTGATGCCAGGGTTGATTGGCTTTCCGTATGTCCAGGCCACTTCGCTGTTTGCCACCCGTGGCATGACCGGTGCCACGGGCAACTGGTACTGCGGCCTGCATGAAGTGCACGAAATGGCGTTCGTGCTGCATTTGCTCCGGTCGGGAGAGCATTTTGTAGACGTGGGCGCCAATGTGGGGAGCTACACCATTCTGGCCGCTGGCGCGGTGATGGCGCGCGTCACCGCCGTGGAGCCAATTCCTGAAACGTTTGCGTTCTTGGCGCGCAATGTGGCGCTCAATGGAATCGGCGATCGGGTGCGCTGTTTGCAGGTCGGGCTTTCCGATAAACCGGGCGCG
>JACMOJ010000455.1 GCA_014378085.1 Burkholderiales bacterium
CGAAGGTGCGAGGGTGCGAGGGTGCGAAGGTGCGAAAGTGCGAAAGTACACACGCGCAATGCGCCGCGTTGGGCTGTATTTTTACACAGGATGGAGGATAACCGCGACGCGTCAAGAAATTACGCTCGCCCCCTATGCGGCTTCGATGGGTTAATGAATGAACGCGTCAGAGGTACCCGGATTAACCTGCTCACGCGTCGTCGGCCGTCGCATCCACGAACGCCTCAAGCTTCACGCCGTGAAAAACCTTAAAGTCGGCGACATTTCTTGTCAGTAAACCGTAGCCGTAATGAAGGGCGGTGGCGGCGATCAGTGCATCATGCGCCCCGGCCGTGACATTTTTGGGAAGCGCCGCGATCATACGCGCGTGGGTTCGTGTAATCGGCATCGAAAACGCCAGCACTGGGATGGTGGCGAGCAAATTTTCGACAAAGGCACCGCGGCGGGCGCGCCGTTGCGCGGTGTTGGCCCGCTCCACGCCCACCAACAATTCGCTCGCGGTAACCGCACACATATACGCACCGCCGTAGTGCGCCCATCGCGAGAGGCTCAGTTTAGTGCCAGATTTTTCGGCAAGTACCCACACATCAGTATCAATTACGATACCATGCATCAGCCGCGCCACGGGTTGCTTCGGCCGCGTAGCTGTGCACGCGTGTTTTTGACGTCCTGTGCCATGCCGTCGCGGTCTCGGCCTAACGACGGGCCGTTTGCGAACAGTGCGTCGAGCTGATCTACTGGAAACCCGTCTGCCACGGCCACGGGCGACACGCGCGCAATGACCCGCTTACCGCGAGCAATATCCAACACCTGCCCGTGATACTCCACCTGGCTCAAAAAGTCGGACAGACTTCGCGAGAACTCTGTTACGGTCACGGCGACAGTCGGCATAACACGATCCTCCAAAAAATCAGATAATCAGTTTATCAGGTTTCGCACCTCTCAACTCCCGACGTGCGCGCTTCGCAGGCGCGAGTGTGCGGATGTGCGGATGTGCGGATGTGCAGATGTGCGGGTGTGCGGGTGCGCGATCCACAGCCGACGCAGATGTTCGGATACCCGCGACGCGACCAACGGCGGGCTACCCAGCCTCGGTGGGTTGATGAATCAACGCATCCGAAGCCCCCGGATCAACCTGCTCCAGCGTCTTCGGCCGCCGATCCAAATACAGCGCAATCCAGCCCAGCGCGAGCAGCACCATGAAGTACATGGTATTCGCTGGAATCTGGAGGTTGAAATCCACACTGGAGTGAATCATGATCGACAACACACCCATGATGGACGCAAACGAGAGCCCGCGCATCAGCGGATCGCGCCGCTGGGAATGCGCCATGATGGCGGCGACAAAACTGGCCAGCACAATCAGGCCCAGCCACAGAAACCCGACCACGCCAAACTCGGCGGCCATTTGGACGTAGTCGTTGTGGGCGTACTCAAAAAAGCCCGGCATTACGTCTTCGGTGCGGTACTTAGGGAACACCACCGACCAAGCGCCTGGGCCGACACCCACCACCGGAAAATCTTTGATCATCGCCAGCGTACTGGAGGTGGCGTCTAACCGTTCCTCCACCGACTCTTGCGCGCCGACCACCGGCACCTCTTGACGAATAATGCTGGTATTTTCAATACGCTGCGCAAGCTGCTCCACCCCAAACCAAGAGCCGACAATAAATACGTCAATGACAATCAAGCTCACCAGCAACACCACCGTGCCGCGCGTGGCGTAACGCGAAAATGCGATACCGATAATGCCCGCCACCATGAGTGAAGCAAAAAATGCCGTATTGCCCATGCGTGAACGGGTGCTCACGAGCGCAATCACCATCACACACAGCATCAAACGAAGCCGCATCTTCGGGCTAAAAATCCATTCCAAGAAATTGCGCAAAAACTGCTTCCAAGTGGTGGCCATGCGGTCACGCAGGTCGGCAATCAACAAGCCGATGCCCAGTGCCAACGTCATCTCCAAATAACCCGCAAAGTGATTCCGATTGAAATATGTACCACTTGCCACCGGGCCGTGATTCATGGGTGAGCTAAACCACGTAATTCTTACTGCATTAAGGTGCATCAGGACGCCGTATACCGCCATCACCAGCGCAAACACCACCAGCACAAACACCATCTGGCGTGCGCGTTCACGCGAGTTCACAAGCAACAGCGTCACCACAAAGCCTGCCACATAGGCCAACGACTTCAGGAGGCTCACCTGTGCGGCGTGTGGCTGCAAGGCGAGTGTCCGCCAGCCGCTATCAAAGGCCAGCGTTTCACGGTGCATCGCCGCCGTTGCGGGTGAAATGAGGGCGATTACATCGAAGGGTAAAGGAATGACATAGAGAGTTAGATACCCCAACCACCCCACCAGCAACCACACAAACCATGTTGCGCGGACAAACGTCTCGCTAAGTGACGCGCGACCCATCGCATAGATGACACACCACGCCGCCAAGATTGTGAACGTGCCGACCTGCATCGCCGCGAATGCCCACGGCTCCACCGAGCCGAGCGGGATCGGCAGCCAACACAGTAATACTACCCACGACCAAAACAGCACTCGTTCAACATCGAATGGTTTGGTCACGAAGCGACGGCGTGATTTCTTTTTAATAGGGTCAGACACCATTTAATTGCCGCTTTCCCCGCTTGATTTTTTTGGCCGACCCCGCGCGGCCGGGCTTGCTCTGCGCGTCGACAGCGCTTCCATTTCGCGGCCAAACTTTTCGCTGCCAAGCGCCCAGCCTTTGTGACTCGCCTCGCGAATATTATTTAACTCTTCCTCATTTTCTTCGGCCCTAAACAAGCTCCGGTAGGCCACCCGCCGCTCGGCATCCGTGCGCGCAAGCGCCACATACTGATCGTGGGCGATTAACCAATTGGTATTGAGATCATCCTCGCCATAGGCATAAAACCGATAGCTGCTCCATTTGTAGTCTCGCTGATGAACAACCATACCCGCTCGAACCGGGTTCAATTCGATGTAGCGCATGAGCTTCAGCAGGTAAGTCTCGGTATCCACAACCGTTGCCCGATAACGCCCCTCCCACAGCGTGCCGGAGCGTTTGTGGGTGAAATTGAAATACTGCACATACTTCCGGCCGGCCGATTGAAACGTCTTGCTAATGCTGTCTTCCAGCGTCGGCGTAGCAAGCAGGTGAATGTGGTTGGTCATCCACACATAGGCGTGGATAGCCAGCCCATAGCGCCCCGCCGCTTCGACTAACGCATCACGAAAGAACTGAAAGTCGACGTCGGACTTAAATACAACCTGGCGGTTGTTACCGCGCTGGATGATGTGTTGCGGCTGTCCGGGAATGACGTAACGAGGAAGGCGCGCCATGCTGAAACTCTCGACGGGGAAGTCAGGAGTCTAGCATGGAGCTCAGTCAGTTAAATGGTGTCTGACCCCATTTATAATTGTGTCTGACCCCATTTATAATTTAACTAACTGAAAACTAAATGGTGTCTGAAACCATTTATCGATCCGCTCGCTATGTCGTTGGACAACCCTGTGGTCGCGCGCTCACTGGCGATACGGTGCAGTTGTTGCTGCCACCACCGCTACCGCTGCCATTGCCGGTTCCGGTCCCCGTCCCGATACCTTGTGCTCCGGAGCCCGTATTTGACTGGGAATTTGTGCCCGTCTGATTTTTAATTGCGGTCGTCACGAGCGACTGAAATTTTGTATCGCTGAGGGCCTGGATGCTATCTAAGGCAGCCTGCTCAGGCGACGTAGCATTCGGGTTTTTCGCTTTGTCTGCCTTAACTTTATCTTCTAAAGCCTTCTTAATATCAGCAATCGGCCGCGCTACATACTTGCCATTGGCACCCGGGGGACTAATGGTCCCTAATCCTGCCGGGATCGCAATCGTCTGCGTACCGACCTTAAACGATAGGGCACCGCTCTTGCATGTCACGACCACGACCGCCGGCTTCGGCTTCGGCGTCTTGTTTATAAGCGGCCACCACCAAGGCCAGCCAAACAAACCCGCCGCTGGCAGCAGGCTCGAGACAAATCCAAATCCTCCAAACGCAATGCCAGCATAGCCGTTACCATAGCCGCTCGCCATTCCAACCGAGCCGTCGCCGTCGAAGCTGATGAGTATTTGACCGACGCCACCACGAGATTGAACAACGCTGCTCCCTGCTAGAAACGTTACCTGCTCCGGGCGAGATGCCGCGATTAGTCCCGTTGCGAACTCCATGCCACCTTCCAAATGAGTAATTAGGCTTTTGCTGTTTGCAGCATTTTGCGCGTCATACGCATAGGCGTTAATTTGCGCCGAGGAGTCCGCGCTGAGCGCAACTACCTGTCCATCGAGAAATTGCAGTACTACGCTGGATGCCGGACCAGTAGCCACTACCTCGCCAGCGTCAACGAAGTCCCCCTTGCGCAAAAGACGAATGAGTGGAGCGGCACCAGTTTTTGTGCCCCGCGGCGCCTCTGCCAGGACCGCCGCCTCCACTTTACCGACCACTTCAGCTACCGTTGCCGCTTGCCCGAACGCCGCGCCTGCAAATGACAAAAGCACGGAACCTGCAACTCCAAAGATTATTTTTAAAGTGTTCATCGTACCCCCCGTGAGATGACTTAATTTTACTGCTAAGTGGATCACTTAGCCAGGCACGAATGGAGGAAATGCGGCCTGCGCCCACGTTCGCTTCGCCCGTCCGTAACCATGTTTCATTCTGTGACGCACCAACCCGTTAGGGGATTCAAAATTAAGTGGTGTCTGAACCAATTCAACAGCGCGGAACAATGTCAGGCCGCAATGCGGTTAAGGAAAAAGTCTAATACTGACGGGAGTTTTCACGGCATTTCGGCTGAAGCTGCCCGTAGTTGTTGGCATTTGGCAGTTTTTA
>JACMOJ010000456.1 GCA_014378085.1 Burkholderiales bacterium
AACGTCTTCACGCCAAACTTCTTGGCCTCGTAACTCGCGGCGATCAAACAAGTGCTGTCGGCCAACATCGGCACGACGCCGACCGGTCGGCCTCGAAGTTCCGGGCGATCTTGCTGCTCGCAAGAAGCGAAGTACGAATTGAAATCGACTAATAGCGCGCTGACCGACATGCCATCATGTTACGCGCCACGCGATAGGCTGTAAACGTATACAGCATAACAACCGAACAAAACACCAATAAGGACGGGCACTTTCAGGCAAAAATCACTGGAAACACCCGTCAATAGTTGACTTTATGCTTTTACTGGTAAATCGGTCGCCGCAGTAAACGTCGACACCATGGTTTCCAACCCAGACTGGTCGTCCGCATCAAAGCGGTTTTGATTGGGTGAGTCAAGATCGAGCACGCCAACCAAATGATCGCCATTCAGTATTGGAATGACAATTTCGGCATTGGATGCGGAGTCGCAGGCGATGTGGCCGGGAAACGCATGCACATTCGGCACCAGAAAGGTTTTGCGATGGTATGCGCTGTTGCCGCATACGCCGCGCGGTGAAGGGAAGACGGGAATACGTACGCAGGCGGGCTTACCTTGAAACGGGCCGAGGATGAGCTCGTCGCCTCGGATTAGGTAGAACCCCGACCAGTTGAGATCGGGCAGCAGGTTGAACAACAGCGCGGAGAAATTTGCGGCGTTGGCAATGAAATCGCGTTCGCCATCCAGCAGGCTCTTCAGTTGTTTATTAAGATCAGCGTAAAAATCGGTCTTGGAAGCGGCGTTTGGTGCAGTAGCGGCAAACATGGGAGTGACTCTCAGGATGCAGTTAAAGCAACATTTTACGCGCGAAAAAATACGCAAAGAAAAGTTCAGGCGCTGGGCAACCCCCGGGGCAGTGACCGTGCCATTCGCTCTTGCAGCGGCAATATTGGCGTTGAGTTTGGCGTCGCGGTATCAATTCGTAATACGTTGAGAGACGTAGTCCCGCAAGCTTCCCCTGCCTTTGTTGACGATCAGGCACCCTATAATTCTGTATCCCCAAATTTTGAGGCTGCCATGAAACATCGTTTTTCATCGAACCTGCGTCACGTGTTGGTAATGGGCTTTGCCCTGCTGGTAACGCAGGCCACTTTGCTATCTGCGCAGCCGGCCGCATCGACCGCTGCCACGCCAACGTTGCCTTCCACGAGTCCCGCCATGCCCTCGAAGCCTACTATGCAAACTACGCCAACGACGCCAACGACGCCACCAGTCGCCAAGAAAGTCCCCAAGACATTTGAAAAGTTTGGTGACAAGCGCGTTGATGATTATTTTTGGTTACGCGACAAGAGTGATCCGGCGGTGGTCGACTATTTAAAAGCAGAAAATACCTACTTGGATTCAGTGATCGGCCACTTAAAACCATTCCAAGAAACGCTGTACAAGGACATGCTAAGCCGCATTCAGGAAACGGACGACAGCGTGCCGTACTTCATGCGTGGGTTTTGGTATGTGACCAAAACCGAAACGGGTAAGCAGTACTCGATTTTCACGCGCCGCAAAGGCGCGATGGACGCAAAAGACGAAGTGCTGCTCGACGGCAATGAACTGGCCAAGGGCAAAGCGTTTATGTCGATCGGCAGTATGTCGGTGAGCCCGGATAACAAATGGCTGGCGTATTCAGTCGATTTCACCGGCTTTCGCCAATACACACTGCAGTTCAAAAATCTTGAAACTGGTGAAGTCCTCGCCGACAAGATTGATCGTGTGACCTCCGTAGCATGGGCGAACGACAACAAGACGATCTTCTATGTGACAGAGGATGCAACGACCAAGCGATCAAACCAGCTTTATCGTCACACGCTTGGCGCAAAGGCCGATACGCTGATTTTTGAAGAGAAGGATGAGCTGTACAACGTCGGTGTTGATTCCACGCGCAGCCGTGCATACATCATCCTCACCAGTGAATCTTCTGAGACCACCGAGCAGCGCATTCTCGACGCGAATAAACCGGACAGCGCATTTGCGGTTTATGCAAAACGCAAAGACAACATCAAGTACTTCGTTGATCACCACGACGCGAAATTTCTGGTTGTGACCAACGATACGGGTCGCAACTCGCGACTCGTTAGTGCGCCAATCTCGATGAAAGCGGATACCAAGAATTGGAAAGAGATCATCCCGCATCGCAAAGACGTGAAACTCGACGGCGTAGACGTCTTTAAGGACTATTTTGTTGCCGTCGAAAAGAAGGGCGGGCTGCCGCAGCTTCGCGTGTTCGACATGAAGACGATGACCCCGCACGATATTGCTTTCCCTGAAGCGGCCTACGACGCAACGCCCGGTCAAAACCCCGAGTTTGATAACAAGCTGTATCGGTTCAACTATGGCTCGCTGGTCACGCCAAATTCGGTGTTTGATTATGACGTCGCAAAGCGTGAACGCACACTTAAGAAACAGCAACCCGTGTTGGGGGGCTACAAGGCAGAAGACTATCAAGTGGAACGCATCATGGCCACCGGGAAAGACGGCGTGAAGGTGCCGATTTCACTCGTCTACAAGAAGTCACTGCGTAAGCCGGGGGTGGCGCAGCCAACACTTCTGTATGCATACGGCTCGTACGGCATTACGCTGCCATTGGCGTTTCGCTCCAGCCGCCTCGCCCTGCTTGATCGCGGCATGATCTACGCGATTGCACACATTCGCGGCGGTGGAGACATGGGCAAGCAGTGGCACGACGACGGTAAGATGATGAAGAAAATCAACACCTTCACTGATTTTGTATCGACCGCAGAACACTTGATCCAGCAAAAGTACACGGCGCCCTCCATGCTCGCCATTCAGGGCGGTAGCGCCGGTGGGCTGTTGATGGGCGCGGTGACGAACCTGCGGCCCGAGCTGTTTAAGGCGGTGGTCTCGCAGGTGCCGTTCGTCGACGTCATGAATACGATGTTGGACGCGACCTTGCCACTTACAGTTGGTGAATATCTTGAATGGGGCAACCCGAACCAAGAAAAGGCCTACAAATATATGCGTAGCTACTCGCCCTACGACAATTTGAAACGCGGCGCATATCCGGCGATGTTGGTCGAGACTTCCCTCAACGACAGCCAGGTCATGTACTGGGAGCCGGCAAAGTATGTTGCCAAACTGCGCACACTGAAGACGGACAAAAATCCGCTGCTGTTGCGAACGAATTTGGACGCAGGGCACGGCGGTGCGTCTGGACGCTACGATTACTTGAAGGAGATTGCGGCCACGTATTCGTTTGTACTCTCGCAGCTTGGTATTAATAAGTAGTCCTTATCGCGGACTCGACGACTGCTCAGAAAACAAAGACGTTCCTCCAAACCTGTTTACCACCACGGGCTACGTCATGCGTCCGTGGTCACTCCCTTCGAAATGCACTTTTCCAACCTGCAGCTGTTTAGCGTTTGTGTTCTGATTTGGGGCTCAACGTGGCTCGCCATCACGTTCCAGCTGGGTGAGGTCGCCCCGGAGCTTTCGGTTGCATATCGATTTTTGATTGCCGCCGCCGCGTTGTTCGCGTTCTGTCGTTGGCGCGGTTACGCGCTTCGTTTTGCCGCAAGTGGCCATCGTGATTTGTTCATCTTTGGCGCGGGGATGTTTTGTGTCAGCTACATATTTGTCTACCATGCCGAGCGTTATATCGTCTCTGGCATGGTGGCTGTGGCGTATTCCGCGAGCCCGATGATCAACATGTGGGCGTCGCGAGTGTTTTTTGGCACGCCAATCACCGTGCGTGTGAGTATTGCCGCGGCGCTGGGTATCGTCGGTATCGTGTGTGTGTTTGGGCAGGAATTCAGCAAGCTCTCGTCCAGCCGCAATCTTGAACTGGGTGTGTTGTTTACCGTGCTCTCGGTACTCGCCACCAGCATGGGCAGCATGGTGGCGATGCGGACACAGAAGCGTGGATTCGCGACGTGGCCGTCGATGGCGTGGGGGATGTTGTACGGTGGTGTGCTCGCGTTTGTTTATGCGGTACTGATCGGCCGGCCAATTACCATGGAGTGGAGCCCGTCCTATGTGGGGACGCTGTTGTATCTGGCGTTGTTTGGCTCTGTCATCACCTTTGGCTGCTATCTCACGCTGCTCAAACGTACTGGCGCGGCGCAGTCGTCCTATGTGGGTGTGATGGTGCCGATTGTGGCACTTGTGGTGTCGTTTTTCTTTGAGAAATTTGCGTGGGGCTGGATGACCACAATGGGCGTTGCGCTGTTAATTGTGGGCAATATTTTGATGTTGCGCTCGCCGCCGGTGCCCCACCCGGCGCGCTAGCGGTTTTTGGCCATAAACTGATCGAGTGAGGCGGCGGCTTTTTTGCGCACCAAGCCCTTCAACGGCCACGACCAGCCTAGCAGCAGACCCAGTGGGCCGAGCGCCTGTCTCGACCACTTCCAGAACGGGAACCGATCAACGTGGCGGACGATCAACCCGTCGCGAAACGCGAAGACGGCGTGAATCCGATTGATGACCGGTCGCCCCGTTTGCGAGAACGTATAACGCGCCTCCCAGATCGCTCGTCCACCGTCGTTGTCAGCGGAGGCTTCAACCAGCGTGAGCGCAAGATCTTTGCCACGCAAGACCAACATCCGCCACATGCTGCTGGCTTCACACCCTTTCAGCATCGGGAAGACAGGGTCGCTAAAGGTAATTTCTGGGTGATAACACGCGGCCATTCCGTCGGCGTCGCGGTTCGCAAAGGCGGCGTAAAAGCGCCGAATACATTGTTCATTTGGGTGCACGAAAGTCTCCTTTATTGCCGAACGCGTTACGGTGGTAGTCGAGGCATAAGGGCATGTACTGGCCCCATTCGGATTTCGACAGTGGTCCACACACAGGGTGCGTCCTTAGCCGGTCTTGTTGCCACTGTGCTTCGAAGGTCAGGCGAAATTCGATGAGTTTTGCGTGACCGGCCTCAACTGCCGTCGCGTCGTTATGTTTTATCGGGCGAAACAAAATATGGCGTTCTTGACGTTCTTGGCGGCCTTTGCGTTTAACGTCGTCAGTTATCGGCTGGGAAATTTGGATTAGCGCCGCGATTGTACTTGACCATCATCATGGTGCAGCGGTCACATCCGGTTCCATACTTAATCACAAACCAACGATGGAGAAAATACGATGTTGAGTGATATCGAAATCGCGCAAAAAGCGTCGATGAAGAAAATCTACGAAATTGCCGATCGCTTGGGCATCCCGCAGGACGCCTTGGAGCCGTATGGCCATTACAAGGCGAAGGTATCGCTACAGTATGTGGATAGCCTGAAGGAAAAGAAAAACGGCAAACTCATTCTCGTCACCGCCATTTCGCCAACGCCGGCTGGCGAAGGAAAGACCACCACCACGGTTGGATTGGGTGACGCGCTAAATCACATTGGTAAAAAGGCGATTATTTGCCTGCGCGAGCCATCGCTCGGGCCGGTGTTCGGCATGAAGGGCGGCGCAGCGGGCGGCGGCTACGCCCAAGTGGTGCCGATGGAAGATATCAATTTACACTTCACCGGCGACTTCAACGCGATCGCGCTGGCCAATAACCTGCTCGCCGCATTGATTGATAACCACATCAACCACGGCAATGAACTGGGATTCGATGTGCGCCGGGTGACGTGGAAGCGCGTGATGGACATGAATGATCGTGCGCTGCGCGATATCACCATCGCGCTCGGCGGTCCGGGCAACGGCTATCCGCGTCAAGATGGCTTTGACATTGTGGTTGCATCTGAAATCATGGCCATTTTTTGTTTGGCCACGTCGTTAAAGGATCTTAAAGCGCGTATCGCCAAGATTGTGGTCGGTTACACCAAAGACCTCAAACCGATTCTTGCCAAAGATCTTCATGCTCAAGGTGCAATGACAGCGCTGTTGAAGGACGCGCTGCTGCCGAATTTGGTGCAAACGCTTGAGAATAATCCCGCTTTTATTCACGGTGGCCCATTCGCCAACATTGCGCACGGCTGCAACTCGGTCATTGCCACGCAAACTGCGCTAAAGCTTGGCGACTACGTTGTCACAGAAGCGGGATTTGGTGCCGATCTTGGGGCGGAAAAATTCATCGACATCAAATGTCGCAAGTCGGGATTGCGCCCGGACGCAGTGGTGATCGTGGCAACCCTCCGAGCCCTGAAATTCCACGGGGGTGTGGACGTGAAAGAAGTGTCTAACGAAAATCTCGCCGCGCTAGAGAAAGGCATCGTTAACCTAGAACGTCATGTGCACAACGTGATGCACAACTACGGCCTGCCGTGCATCGTTAGCGTGAACCACCGGACGCATGACACGGAGGCGGAAGTTGCCCTGCTGATGGATCGGGTTGGCAAGTTAGGTTGTAAAGTGGTGATTGCCAAACACTGGGCAGACGGTGGCAAGGGTGCCGCAGAAGTTGCTAAACAGGTGGTGGAACTGTGCGAAACACCAAGTAATTTTAAGTTTGTATATCCGGATGACATGCCGCTTTGGGACAAGATGAAGGCCATCGCGACCAAAATCTATGGTGCCGCAGATATCGCAGCTGACAGCAAAATACGCGGCCAGATCAAGAGGCTGCAAGACGACGGCTATGGGCACTATCCTGTTTGTGTCGCCAAGACCCAGTATTCGTTTTCCACCGATGCCGCGCTGAGAGGCGCGCCTTCGAATCACATTGTCACAATCCGCGAAGTGCGTCTGGCGGCCGGTGCCGAGTTTGTTGTGATGGTTTGCGGTGATGTGATGACCATGCCGGGGCTGCCAAAAGTGCCTTCTGCTGCGGCAATTGACGTGGATGACAACGGCAAGATTGTCGGATTGTTCTGATCATTGCGGATGAAGTGCCTGCGCAGGTGAGTTTGTCGCTTGCGCTGCCCGCCGCGCTAAATTTGGGGCAGTTACCGAAACGGGACTGCCCCAATCGCGTTATAGGCTGGAAGTTTGGCTCTATGCCAAAATAATCCGCAAGCGAGCAAAGTCGCGTTGATACAAAGTTACGCAAAGTTACGCAAAGTTATGCAAAGACCAGCAATGGAAGCGGCGCAGTCCATGCAGATGATCGGTAAGTACTATGTTCTAGGAAAGCTCGGCGAAGGCGCGACGAGCGCGGTCTATCATGCCCAAGACCCGTTCACTGGCCGTGAGGTTGCAATCAAAGCGATGTTCCCCGCTGCGCTCAAGGATTCGACCGATGGCGCGCACTACCGCCAGATGTTTTTAAATGAAGCCGGGCTGGCGGGAAAGATTGATCACCCGCATATCGTCGGCATCTACGATGCGGTTGTGGCCGAGGACATGAGTTACATCGTGATGGAGTATGTTGAAGGCGGCACGCTTGAGAAATACGTCACGCCGGACACCCTGTTCGATCCGCAGGTGGTGGCCGAAATCACTTTTAAAGCCATACGTGCGTTGGGGTTTGCCTACTCGCAGGGCTTGATTCATCGCGATATTAAACCGGGCAATATTCTCTTTAAGTCCGGCACTGACATCAAGATTGGCGATTTTGGCGCAGCCGTGAAGTTGGGGGCGCAATCTGGCCCGATGGTGGGCTCGCCGCTCTACATGGCACCGGAACTCATTGCCGGTGGCAACGCCACGGTGCAATCGGATATCTATGCGCTGGGCATGGTGATGTATATGTTGCTCGCTGGCCGTCCCCCGTATGAGGCGACAAGCCATGAAAGCCTCGATTATCAGATCGTGAATCACGACCCGGAAATGCCATCGGCATACCGGCAGGGGATTTCTGCGGCGATGGAAGATATCGTCAAGCAGGCGATTTCTAAGGACGTCTCGCGCCGTTTCCAGTCGTGGGAAGAATTTGGTCGTGAATTGTCTGAATTGTGGCGCAGCGAGCACACGCCGCAAAAGCAGCGCGGCGAAGTCTCGGACACCGAGCGTTTTGGCTTCCTAAAAAATCTGGTGTTTTTTAAGGATTTTCCCGAAAACGAATTGTGGGAGGTGGTACGCATCAGCAAGTGGCGCGCGTTCGCGCCAAACATCACCGTGATCAAAGAAGGTGATGAAGGGGATTCTTTTTTCATCATCGCCGAAGGTAGCGTCAAGGTCACCCGCAACAACAAGGTGTTAAACGCGTTGTCTGCTGGTGATTGCGTTGGCGAGATGTCGTATCTCGCTACTCGCGGTGGCCCGCGTTCCGCGACTGTAACAACAACGGCGCAAAGTGTGCTGATGAAAATTCCGGCGGCAGACCTGAATGCCGCAAGCGAATCTTGTCGCAATCTGTTTGACCGCAAATTCCTCACGACACTGGTTGAGCGGTTAGAGACCGCGAATCAGCGGCTGACCGTTACCTGAGGATTGCGTGAGGGCTAGTTGAGGGAGGCCTTAGCCTTACTTGAGCCTTAGCTGGCGCGTTGCGACTACTTTCCAAACGCGTACGACACCACAAACACACCAACCATCGTTAAAGCGATGGCGAGTTTGGCTAACGTTCCGATCATCATGCCAACCCACGTGGCAAATCCGACGCGACTCGCCTGAACCAATTGTTGACGGGCGATGAGTTCACCTGCTACCGCGCCGACGAATGGGAACACCAGCAATCCCCACAAACCAGAAAAAATGCCCAGCAGACTGCCTACCGCTGCGCCGACTAAGGCTAATTTGGAAGCGCCCGCGCGTCTGGCTCCCAACAGTGTTGCGACAAAGTCAGCGGCGATGGCGATTGCCGTTAGAACGCCAAGGATGGTGAGTGTCGGCCAACCGATGCGTTCAAAGTTGCCGAGGTAAGCCGCAAGAAACAGACCGCCGAATACCAGCGGTACGCCAGGTAAAGCTGGCAGTACCGTGCCCGCCATGCCCACCAAGACAAGCAGTGTTGCGAGTGCCCAGAGCACGTAGAGAAGGCTACCTTCCATGAATTGCTCCGTTGGGGATATGGAAAATATAGAGTCGTGCAACGGCGCTAAGTTCCGCCTAAGTTCCACATTAGCGGCGCTGTCCTATTGCGCGACGCGATGTACCAGGCGCTTATGCAACTGCGCAAGACGATTGCGCCGCGAATAGCCTATTATTGTGGCACGAGGAGACAAAGATATGGCCGCAGTCTTGAACGATTCGCTAACGACTGATTCAACATCGGAGCGGGAAATCCACGCCAAACGGCAGCAGCTGGCAAGAATACTCTCGCAGTTCCTGCCGGCGAGCGCAGTGCTTACGGCAAAGGAAGATTTGCGGCCTTACGAGTGTGATGGGCTGTCAGTGTATCGGCAGCTACCGATGCTCGCCGCGCTGCCGTCGACAACTGCCGAGGTCGAAGGCATCATGCGTGCGGCAAATGCGCACGATGCCAAGGTGGTCGCGCGCGGTTCAGGCACTGGTCTTTCGGGGGGCGCGACGCCCTTGGCCGATGGAATTTTGCTATCGCTCGCTAAGTTCAGTCGTATCGTTAATGTCGATGCGCTTGCACGCACCGCGTTAGTGCAACCGGGGGTGCGCAATCTAAAGATTTCCGAGGAAGTAGCGCATCTGTCGCTCTACTACGCGCCGGACCCGTCTTCGCAGATCGCCTGTTCGATCGGCGGCAATGTGGCCGAAAATGCTGGTGGTGTGCACTGCCTAAAGTACGGTCTCACGGTTCACAATATTTTGAAGCTCAATATCGTCACGGTTGACGGTGTTTCCGTCACTATTGGCTCCGATGCGTTAGATAGCCCCGGCTACGATTTGCTTGCCTTGATGACAGGCTCGGAAGGGATGTTGGGAATCACCACTGAAGTCACGGTGAAGTTGACGCCAAAGCCACAGCTTGCGCGGGTAGTGATGGCAAGCTTTGCGGATGTCGAAAAAGCCGGCGAAGCGGTGGCGGCCGTGATTGGTGCCGGTATCGTGCCAGCGGGGCTTGAGATGATGGATAGGCTTGCTATTCATGCGGTGGAAGATTTTGTGCGGGCTGGCTATGACATGGATGCGGCGGCGATTCTGCTCTGTGAATCTGACGGCACACCGGCGGAAGTTGAGGAGGAAATTGCCAAGATTGAGGCAGTGATGAAGGCTGCTGGCGCGACCGCGTGCCGGGTCTCGTGCGACGAAGCCGAGCGTCTGAAATTTTGGTCGGGACGTAAGGCGGCATTTCCGGCGGTAGGGAGAATATCGCCGGATTACTACTGTATCGACGGCTCAATTCCAAGAGGCGCATTGGCCCACGTGTTGCGCCGGACTGACGAACTCTCGGTGAAATACGGCCTGCGTTGTGCCAACGTCTTTCACGCGGGCGACGGCAACCTGCATCCGCTGATTTTATTTGACGCCAACAAACCCGGCGAGCTTGAAAAGACCGAAGCGTTCTCCGCCGAGTTGCTGGAACTTTGTATTGAAGTAGGCGGCACCATCACCGGTGAACACGGTGTCGGTATCGAAAAAATTAACCAGATGTGCAGCCAGTTCAACGACGCTGAGCGCGAAGCGTTTTTTGCGGTCAAGCGCGCGTTTGATCCCAAGATGTTGCTCAATCCGGGTAAGGGGATTCCGTCATTACACCGCTGCGCCGAGTATGGCCGTATGCGCGTCTCGGGTGGCGTGATGCCGCATGCTGATATCCCCAGATTTTGAGAAATGCCGAGGTAGCCGCAGATGAACGCAGATGAACGCAGATGAAGATCAAACTCAATAAAGGGTTGGCGAATCGTGGCAATGCTTGGTCAAAGAGACCGCACATCAATCAGTTTGAGATGTTGCGTATTCGCGTTACGGAAGAATCTTGCCGTGGTTGCTAGGTCTATCTGCGTTCGTCGGCAAAACACATGTGTTTTACAACCCCGGCTCACGTATCTGCGGTTTCAAACATTCAATAAATGAACTCGTTCATCAATTCTCTTCAGGAGCGTATCCGTGCCGCGCAAGCGAGCCATTCACCACTGGTGATTCAGGGGGGCAATACAAAAGCCTTCTACGGTACGAAATCCATCGGAGAGGCGATCGACATGCGCGGATATGCCGGTGTCATTGATTACCAGCCGCGCGAATTAGTGTTGACCGTTCGTGCCGGCACACCGCTTGCAGATATTGAAGCGTTAATGGAAGGCGAGCGGCAGATGTTGCCGTTTGAGCCGCCGCACTTTGCTAGCGGCGCCACCATTGGTGGCACCGTGGCCGCCGGACTGTCCGGCCCGCGGCGTGCTTATGCCGGTGCGGTCCGCGACTTTGTACTCGGGACGCGGATCATCAACGGGAAGGGTGAAGACCTTCACTTTGGTGGGCGCGTCATCAAGAACGTCGCGGGTTATGACGTTTCGCGGTTGATGGTTGGTGCGCTGGGTACGCTTGGCATATTGCTTGATCTCAGTTTCAAGGTGCTGCCGAAACCTGCGGCAGAAGCCACGCTGCGTTTCGAGATGGATGAAGCGGCGGCCATTCGGCGTGTGAACGAATGGGCGGGGCAGCCGCTACCGCTTTCCGCGTCGTATTGGTTTGAAGGGGTGACGATGCTTCGCCTATCGGGCACAAATGCTGGCGTGGCGGCGGCGAAACAAAAACTCGGTGGTGATGAAGTCGCCGGTAGCGAGGCCTCCGTGTTTTGGCAGTCGCTGCGAGATCATCAGCACACTTTCTTTCAGGCCGCCAATCAAACATCGAAACCACTTTGGCGGTTGTCGGTTCCGGCGACCACGCCGCCGATTCCAATCGCTTCTATGCCATTGCATGAATGGGGCGGCGCGCTGCGCTGGCTCGCGGCTGATATCGATGCCGCTACCCTACGCAAACAGATTGCTGCGGTCGGTGGTCACGCTACGTTGATACATGCGCGCGGTAACAATGCGACTGTCTTTCATCCGATAGAAGGCAAACTTGCAGAGTTGAACCGCAATCTTAAATTCGCCTTCGATCCCGCCAACGTGCTCAACCGCAGCCGGTTGGACAACGTCTCCCGTTAAGCTGATGCAAACGAATCTCGCCAAAGAATTTCAGGGTACGGCCGCTGGGGAAGAAGCCGAAAGCATTTTGCGCAAGTGTGTACATTGCGGTTTTTGTCTGGCGACCTGTCCAACCTATAACTTACTCGGCGATGAGCTCGATTCACCAAGAGGGCGCATCTACTTGATGAAGCAGGTGCTGGAGGGGGCCGAGCCGACTGAAAAGACACAGTTGCATCTCGACCGCTGCCTCACCTGTCGCGCTTGCGAGACCACCTGTCCTTCTGGCGTGGAGTATGGGCGTTTGGTGGATATAGGTCGCGATATTGTCGAGAAGAAAGTAGGACGCTCATCGGTCGAAGGCTTCAAACGTAGCGCACTTAGGCGCTTGCTTCCGCAAACGGCTTTGTTTGACATCGCGCTCGGGCTCGGCCGAATGATGAAGCCATTGCTACCGAACGCGCTGGCGAAAAAAATATCCATCAAGCGTGATGCGGGTGTTTGGCCGACGAGCAATCACGCCCGCAGGATGTTGGTGCTGGCAGGTTGCGTGCAGCCTGTCATGGCACCGTCGATTAACGCTGCTACTGCGCGCGTGCTTGATCAATTTGGCATTAGTTTGTTAGTCGCACCGCGCGCCGGATGTTGCGGCGCAATTCCGCATCACCTGAACGATATCGAGGGCGGCCACGCAATGATGAAGCGCAATATCGACGCGTGGTGGCCGCTGATTGAAGCGGGCGC
>JACMOJ010000457.1 GCA_014378085.1 Burkholderiales bacterium
CCGACTCGATGTTGGACTGTCCGGTGACCGACGCCGCGACCACGCTAGTCACAGTGTTGGTTAGAGATTCCGTCCGTGGTGACGGATGCGTGCCGTCAATTGGTGCATCGGTCAGGGGCACCCACAGTAGGATTAGTTTGCTGGCCACCCACCACTCGTTGGCTGGGTCGTTGGCGTCGATGGGGTTAACCGTGGACACGCCACCATAACCACGACGCAATGGATAGTTCGCCAGCGCATAGTCGGTACCGACAATTTTGAACGTGGCTGTGCTCGCGGTGCTGCTGTTAAGTGTGCAGGTTCCGCCGACCGACACGCCAATCACAGCACCGGCAATCGCGTATCCCGCGCTGGAGCCTGCCCCGGTGTCATACGGCGCGGCGTAAATATTGTCGAACGGATTTGCGAATACGCCTTGGCCGTTGGCCCAATTCCGACAGTTGTTGCCAGTCATTTGTGTGTTGGTGCCGTACGCCGGCAACACAATCGGCCAAGTCACCAATTTGGCGTTGGGTAAATTAGTGTTGGTAAAGTCGTCGACAAAGGTCAGCCCGGTACTCGGGTCAATCGCCTCCAAACCTTTAAGCGAACCGCGAGCGAGCACGCCGATGTTGTAGCTCAGTAAAAAGCCGTCCTCACCGGCGGGGCCGCTGCTGGGATGAAACAGCGCCGGTTGCCAAGGCGTCGTTTTTCTCACGTCCCAGCGCGGTGCTGCAGACACCCCGGGCGTTGGCACGCCGTAAGTGTTGCCGCTCGCGCTGCCGGCTACAAAGCTTGGCGTGTAGGCGCTGGTGGCCACCGTTTGGTTGGAACTGAACGTCACGATCGGTGCGTCTACGGTTGCGCCATTGGGCGCCAGCGACGAGATGGTTTCAATAAATGTGGCATCGATCGCGCTGAAGGCCGCTGCCAATGCGCAATACAGCGTTTGACCATCGGCGGAGACTCCGGATTGTCCGGCAACCGGGGCGGTCATGGCAGCGGTCACAATACCCTGACAACCCGCAGCTCCGGTCGGAAAATTGACCACCTCAAAGCGGGCGATCTGCGGGCTGGCGGGACCGGTGTAACTGCCGGGAAGGGTAGTGGCGCCGATCTTCAGCACCAGGTAGCCGTTAGTTTGCGACGTACCGCCGAGGGACACGATGTAGGCGGCAGTGTCGTGGGTGCGCACCACGGCGTCGTTGGCCGAAGTATCTTTGCCCGGCCCGCTGGTCGCATCAAACGCGGGCGTGCCTGAGTTGTGCATGCCCATCGAAAACTGCGTAAGCGCGGCTTGCACCGGACTGGCCAATGTCAACGCGCTAAGCAAGCCAACCACCGCAACGCCAAGGCGTGATGGCTTATCGACTCCGCTCCCGCCAGACCAGAAGTGCCTGAACGCATGGCGAAGCGGCCGCCCCAGTAATCGAATATTGCTCATCGTTGTTACCTTACATCGTCGTTTTGTAGTCTTTCCTTTTTTACGCCGCGACATTCATCAATGTGTTGAGGCTTTGCGACGGACTGGAGTACCCAGTAAATCCGTGCCCATCCACGTTGACACCGGCCGCTTGACGGTTGCCCGCTGCTCGCCGTGATGCAACTTTTTGCATCTCGCGTGAATTTTGTACAAGGCTCGCAACCATCGTCGGGTAGTGTCGCGCTTCCCCATCGTGGGTCGCTTACGCAACACCCGAAGCTATAGGAAACACGTACTTAATCTTCGCTCTTGCTATTGGCTGTAGGCAAATAGTCGGTGCAAAACCGGAGCTCAATGTTTACCGAGAATCAATGGAATAAGCACCGCGTAAGAAAGGTTTATAGACACGAATGTATCAACGTCGCATCGCGACCGCAAATGACAATGACATAAATTTACAGCCACAAAAACCCTTCAAAAAGTGGTTTTCGCTTCAGGCGGATGCGATGTGCGGGCGCTCGACTTGGGCGACAAACACCCGACCTTAAGACCGCACGCAACGTCGGGGAGGCGCTCCGCGCTTAGGCCTCGCGCCAGAAATGCGTGGCTCGCTTGCGTGCTCACAACATTAGCCTTCCTGCCGCGCTGCGTTGGAGCAACACGAGCGGAAAACGCTACGCGGAGAGCGCTGTGACAGCACTCAAAATCAGAATATTCTGAGAGCCTTCGACTTTGCGCAGTATTGACGTCTAGACGGTGTGTAGCGAGCGATGCACTATAAAGCTGATGACTCCGACGTTGCTGCTGAACTTGCTCCGCTGGCGGCAGGCTGACTGTTAAAAAACGCAGCCACATCGCCGCGGTCGCGCGTGAATGGCATCGGCGGCAGGCTGGCGCGCAACACTTTGCCGTAGCCTTTGGTTACCAACCGGTCATCACAAATGGCCAGCACGCCGCGATCGGTTTCCGAGCGGATTAGGCGGCCCGCGCCCTGCTTCAGCGACATTGCGGCCTGCGGCACCTGCCAGTCCATGAACGGACTGCCGCCCTGCTCCTCAAGATGTTTCATGCGCGCGGCGAGAACGGGATCGTCGGGAGACGCAAACGGCAGCTTGTCAATCACCACCAGCGACAGCGCGTCACCGGCCACGTCCACACCCTCCCAAAAGCTCTGCGAGCCAATCAGCACGGCGTTTCCGAGCGAGCGGAAGCGGCGCAGCAGCTCACCTTTAGGTGCGTCGTTTTGAGTGAGCACCGGGAAGTCAAGATCGCGCTCTTTCAGCAGTTGCGGAAACACTTCGGCACATTGCCGCAACGCGCGCAAACTGGTGAACAGCAGGAACGCCCGCCCGCCGGAAATCGCCACCAGTTCGAGCGCTTCAGCGATCACCGCCTTGGTGTGTTCCGGTGAATTGGGCGGCGGCAAATTTCGTGGCACGTAAATGCGACCTGCGTTGGCGTAATCGAACGGGCTAGGCCAACTTTCCGACTTGGCGCCCTCTAACCCCAACTGCCGCGTGAACAGCGAAAAATCGCCACCGACCGAGAGCGTGGCACTCGTGAAAATCCAGCTGCGCGCGCCCGCCTCGGTCTGTTTTTTGAAAATTTCGGCGACCGACAGAGGCGTGGCGTGCAGTTGCCAGCCATTGGCCGACACATCCGCCCAACGAATCAAATCCGCTCGCGAATCGTCGCGCCAGTCGGACAGCCGCTCAGCAAGGGCCTTTGCTCGTGCAAGCAGGCCGGGCATTTCTTCACTGCGGTCTTTGCAGCGCTCCAACTCGTCGGCCAGCGCGCTGACATCCACCACCAGGCGGTCCAGCGCATCAACAAATTCACGCCGGGACAGCGCATCAACGCGCAAATATCTACCCCCGCCGGCGTCAAACCCCAGCCGCACGGCGCGCGCGGCCATGCCTGCGCCCTGCGCAGCGTCGAGCAGGGTGCCCGCGTCCACGGCCTTGCGTCGCTGTTCAAGCCCCGCATCGCGCGCCAACTCGGTCACCTGCAACATACTGCTGGATTCGCCGAAAAAAGCCGTCGCTACGTCTGGCGCCCGATGCGCCTCGTCGATGATCACGGTGTTGCAGGCGGGCAGCAGCTCGCCAAGGCCGTCATCTTTGAGCGCAATATCGGCAAACAACAGGTGATGATTGACCACCACCACATCAGCGGTCAGCGCCTCGCGCCGGGCTTTCATGACAAAACACTCTTTGGAATGCGCGCAGTCGCTACCCAAACAATTTTCATGAGTGGAGGTGACCAGCGGCCACACCGGTGAGCCCTCGGGCACCGTCACGCAGTCGGCCTTGTCACCGCTCACGCTGCGTTCGGCGAACGCGGCAATGCGTTGCACGTGCTGAATATGCTCACGTGCGGTGAATCGACCCTCGTCCCGCGTTCGCGCTAGGTGGTAGTGGCATACATAGTTACTGCGGCCCTTGAG
>JACMOJ010000458.1 GCA_014378085.1 Burkholderiales bacterium
GGTGGCGGAGGCAGCGGCGGTGGCGGGCTAGGCTTTGACGAGTTTCTGCATCTCGTCTGACGCATAAAAGTTGACACCGCTGGCACCGGAATTGGCCGCAGCAAACATTGCCCGAGCGACGATGCTGACCCCGATGGGCCGGTACTTTCGCATTGATCCCAGCAGCAACGGTGAAATCACTTTCAATGCCGCAATGCTCACCATTTCGATTGGCCGTGATTTATGTCTCGTGTGATTAGTATCTGCCACTAGTAACGAAGGCCGAAAAATATGCACCGCCACAAAGCCGATTTTGGTGGCGGCATTTTCCATCTCGCCCTTTACGCGGCTGTAATAGACACTAGCGCTTGTGTTCGCGCCAAGCGCGCTCATGACCAAAATCTGTTTTGCACCGGCGGCGCGGGCGGCTTTGGCAAAGGCGAGAACGTAGTCGAAATCGACCTCGCGAAACGCGTCTTTGGAACCCGCCTGTTTGATTGTGGTGCCGAGGCAGCAATACGCATCGTCGCAGCGAGGTAGTGCGGCGGGCTTGTCAAAATTGACTTGCAGGGGCTGGTGCTTGGCGTGGCGCGGTTTTGAGGCGCGGCGTTCAAGCGTTGCCACATGCGCGTAACGCGGCTGGTCGAGAAGCAGTTGCAGCAGCGCTTGCCCGGTTAAGCCGCTGGCGCCAGCGATGATTGCGCGCATCGGGTGGGACAACTATGGTGTGCGTTTCTTTAACGCGGATTCTGCTGCCGCGGATTTATCGCCGAACACTTGCGCGAGCGCTTCGTCGTATTCGGGGCCATAAGGACCCATCAATGTCAGCATGACCAACTTTTCGAATTCCTCTGTGAAACGATTGATGATGTTGTGGGGATCGGGTACGAGTCCTGCATCGGTAATCAATCCGAACTGTACTTTGCCGTTGTATGTCAGGATGGAGAGCCCCATACCGATGCCGCCAGACTGTGGAACCCAGAACTCGAGTTCGTCAATTTCGGCGCCGGCGAGATAAAGAGGCTTTTGCGGTCCGGGAACGTTGGTCATCACTGCAGTGGCATTGCGGCCAATCAGTCCGCTGATCTGGTCTTGCAAAATCTTGGGTCCTAGGCCCACGGCCGAGAGCAGCACAAAGGCGACAATCGGTTGCGATGAGCCCTTTAACGCAGACATGCGGCTGCGAACCAATTCGAGCCGCTCCAACGGGTCTTCCACACCAACCGGCAAATCCACAAACACCAAGCCGAATTGATTGCCAAGTTCATAGGCTTTTTCGACTGGGCGCAAATTCACCGGCACCACGGCGCGCAGCTCAATACCTTCAGTCGCATCATTGTTGCGCTGGAGATAATCACGCAGCGCCCCCGCAGCGGTGGTGAGCAGCACGTCGTTAACGGAGGCACCCAAGGCTTTGCCGATGATTTTTACTTCCGCGAGCGGCAACGGATCGCACCACGCGACGCGTTTTTGCCGGCCGAGCAATCCTTTGTATCGCGTTTTTGAGTCGGGCTGCATCATGGCAATTTTCCGCAACTCTTCAGCGAGTTCGACGCCTTTGGTGGCAAATTCGCGCATAGTGGCAGGATCCTTGGCGATCTCCAAGCCCTGCTCAACGATGCCGCGCGTAAGCTTCATCGCGCCGGACATGACTGAGGCCATTGGTTTGGTGACCGAGGTCCAAAAATCCATTTCATCGCGCGGACGTTTGTCAGTCTTTTTCGGTCTGACCAAGCTGGCTTCGGGCGATTCGCCCGTGAGCGACATCATCACGGAGACCAATGCGATGCCGTCGGCATAGGAGTGGTGGATGCGCGTGATGAGCGCCGAGCCGCCGCGATAGTTCTCAATGAGCTGAAACTGCCACAGCGGCTTGGTGAAATCGAGCGGCTCGCTCGCAGCGTGACTGACATAATCTTCGAGGTCAGCCTTGCTACCTTTGCCGGGCAGTTTGACTTTCTTAACGTGATTGACGATATCGAATTTCTTATCGTTCTCCCACCAAGCACCGGTTGGGTCTTGCACTGCTTTTTGCTTGAATCTGGGGTAAGTTAAGAACCGCTGTTCGATGGTCGCTTTCAGTTTTTGGAAGGACAAGGCTTCCTTAAACATCATCACGCCGACAATCATCATAAGGTTGGTCGGGTGCTCCATGCGCAGCCAAGCGGTATCGACGCCTGTCATGCGCTCGCGACCAAGCACGCTAAATGAGGGAATACCGGAAAAGCTCGCCATGTTCGATCTTTGTCGTTTGCCGAATGTTGTTTTTAGTAAGCCTTACCCCTCCGTTGGTAAGGCAGCCGAGCGTGCGCGGGAACGGTCGCTGTTCTCTCCTAAACGCGACTTGGCGGATTGGAACGGTCCAAATCACAACAAATTGCAGGGGGCGACTGATTCCGTTACAGTTACTTTAGCCTCATTAGGCACCCCTGCAAACCCCCCCTTTTCGGGGAACTGACAACACTCGTAGCGTCAATCGACAGGGAAAAATAGCAAAAATCTGGAGGAAATTTCGTAATGTCGGACACTAAAAAGCTGTTTGAAAAGGCAACCAAAGACGTCACCAAGGCGAAGGCTGACCCGGGCAATGACATGAAGCTTCGCCTATATGCGCATTTTAAGCAGGGTACGGAAGGCGACGTGAGTGGCGACAAGCCTGGGTTCACCGATTTTGTCGGTCGGGCCAAATATGACGCTTGGATGAAGATCAAGGGCATGTCGCAAGAAGACGCACAAAAGGCGTATATCAAGCTTGTTGAGCGCGTACTGCGCGATTAATCCGCACGAAAAAAAAGCCCGAATCAATTGATTCGGGCTTGAAGTCGTCCGTTTTCTTTACGAATCAGGACGAGGAGGAGAGGATAGCGCCAGAACGTATGGTGCGTTCCAACGGAGAAATTTATTTCTTGCGGGCAACCTTGCGCGCGGCGGGTTTCTTGGCGAATGCCTTTTTAGCGAATGCCTTCCTAGCGGTTGGCTTCTTCGCGGCTGCCGTCTTAGCCACTGCTTTCTTAGCGGCTGCCTTCTTCGCGACTACCTTCGCTGCCACGACTTTCTTCGCCGCAGGGCGAGTGACGCTGGTGCGCTTTTCTTGCGCAAGCAGGGCGCGTACGCTGTCTGCCAATTCGGCAACTTGCGCGGATAGCAACTCGACGTCTTTGCTGGTCAGCACACCGAGGCGGTTAAGCGACTTGTGTACACGCTCTTCAAAAACCTGTTCGAGTTTGTCGAACTTACCAGATGCCGCCTCAATGGTTTTGCTTGCTTGGTCGCGTGCGGTTTCGATGGTCGCTTCGGCAACGTGGCGGGTGCGAGATTCAAGGGCCTCGCCTCGTTTGACGAGTGTTTCAAAAACTTTTTTACCTTGCACCTGTGTTTTGGAGAACGCGCCCAGACCAGCAAGCCAAATTTGCTGTGCCGATTCCATCACCTGCTTGGCCATTTGTTGCTCCGATAGGGAAGCTGCAACTTGGCCCAGCTTTTCCGTGATTTGCTCAACGGGGGAACTGGTTTTGTTTGCCTTGGCAGATTGTTGGGCTTTTTTCAGACGTGATGCCATGCGATATCTCCTCAATAGTCAATGCGTGTACTACGCTCACGAAGCACGGTCCTGAAGCGCGGACCCTAAGCGAAGTTCCTAAGCGCGGCGCTACGGTACAGTCAAGATACAGATCGTAATCTTGCGGGCCATATTGCATCGCAGCAATATCTGCACTCTAAAGGGGAAAATTAGAGTATTCACACTATGCCGAGCCAAGAATGTCACATCGGGCTGTGCGGCAAGATCGGTGGCAATTAAGTTCGTACTGACCCAAAAGTCATAAATAAGACAAATACGAGAGTGAATGACGAAGCCGTGAATCGTGCAAACTATCGGTTGCGAGGCTGCATCTGGATAACGAGATTGGGTTAAACCGTCGGCCGACAATTATCAAAAAATACGAGGAGACCACATGAACACAACGGCGGCGCAGGCCCTTGACCGACCTTGGTTGAAAGAATACCCAAAGGATATTCCGGCGGACATCGATCCAGAGTCGTTTGATTCGGTGAAGGACATCCTGAATCAGGCCTGCGAACGTTTCGCGACGCAGCCAGCGTTCACGTGTATGGGTAAGACGCTTACGTTCGCCCAACTTGATCACCTCGCGCGCGACTTTGCCGCTTACCTACAGAATGATTTAAAACTCACGCGCGGCGATCGCGTTGCGGTAATGATGCCAAACATTCTTCAATACCCAGTCGCCATTTTTGGCATTCTGCGGGCTGGGTTTGTGGTGGTGAACTGCAATCCGCTCTACACCCCACGGGAACTAGAGCACCAGCTAAAGGACTCCGGCGCGAAAGCCATTGTTGTGATCGAAAATTTCGCCACAACGCTCGAACAATGTATCGCGAAGACGGCAGTCAAACATGTGATCACCACTGAGCTAGGCGACCTACTCGGGTTCCCCAAATCGCTTATCGTTAATTGGGTGATTAAACACAAAAAGAAAATGGTGCCGGCGTGGAACATTCCCGGTGCCGTTCGGCTGAAGGACGCGCTCGCGAAAGGGGCGGCGCTGCCGTACGCGAAACCCGCCGTGACAGGCTCCGATATCGCGTTTCTGCAATACACCGGCGGCACCACTGGGGTATCGAAGGGCGCAATCTTGACCCACCGTAATTTGGTCGCCAATATTCAACAAGTGGGTTGTTGGACGGGGCTCAATTTGAAGGAAGGGCAAGAGGTCATCATTCAGCCGTTGCCGATGTATCACATCTTTGCGCTGAACACGTCGATTAACTTTATGTCGCGCGGTGCCGAGACGGTTCTCATCCCTAATCCGCGTGATATGGATGGATTTATCAAGGAGCTTAAAGCGCGGCGGTGGACGGTGTTGACTGGCGTGAACACGCTTTTTAACGGACTACTGCACCATCCTGAATTCAAAAATGTGGATTTTTCCGGACTGAAGTTGGCCCTAGGTGGTGGTATGGCCGTGCAGCGCGCGGTCGCCGAAAAATGGAAAGCGGTCACTGGCAAAACACTGATCGAAGCCTACGGGCTGACCGAGACCTCGCCAGGTGTAACGGCCAATCCGCTCGATTTGGTGGAGTTCAACGGTTGTATCGGGCTACCGTTCCCGTCGACCGTGGTGACTATTCGCGACGATGACGAGAATATTCTTGGGGTAGGCGAAATCGGTGAAATTTGTATTGAAGGCCCGCAGGTGATGCAAGGCTACTGGCAACGCCCCGATGAAACTGTAAAAGTATTTTGCAAAGACGGCGCATTCAAGTCGGGCGATATCGGCGTGATGGATGCGCGCGGCTATTTCAAGATTGTTGATCGCAAGAAAGACATGATTCTGGTGTCTGGTTTCAACGTCTACCCGAATGAAGTTGAAGATGTCATTGCGATGTGTCCCGGCGTGTTGGAAGTGTGTGCGGTGTCGATGCCAGACGACAAATCGACTGAGGCGGTTCGCGTGGTGGTGGTGAAGAGCGATCCAAGTTTGACCAAAGAAGCGATCGTGGCCTTTTGCAAAGAGCGTCTGACCGGTTACAAGATGCCGCGGCAGATTGAATTTTGGTCAGAGCTGCCAAAAACCAACGTGGGTAAGGTGTTGCGGCGTACCGTGCGCGATACGCCAGCGCAAAAGTAGCGGCGCGCTTACTCGAGATTGACCGTACCGCAGCCAATCTCGATGACGCGCCCGCTCACTAGGATATCGCCGGTATTGTTGACTTCGAGCCCTAGGTGGCAGGCTCGCCCAACTTGGACGCCTTGTTCGATGGAATATAAACAAGGCACACGGTGGTGATAGGCCATCCAGCCGCCGAGGTTAGCGGTCGCGGAACCCGTACCCGGATCCTCGACGACACTGCCGTGTTTCATAAAGAAGAAGCGCGATAACAGCTTGCCTTCGCCATTACCATTGTTGGCAAATACGTACGCCATCGATCGGCCGACATCACTGGCAACGCCAGCAAGCAGGTCCGGCTTCGGAATGACGCGACGAACGGCATCCGCAGCGGCGAGGGGAATGATCAATTGCTCGCTGCCAGTGTTGATCCATCGCGCACCTTGAAGGATATCGCTCGTGTCCAACCCCAGCATCGCGGCAAGTTCTGCGTCGCTCTTTTCGCAATCACGCGATGTGACTGCACCGGCTTTTAGCGTCCAATGGTTGTTCCGTGCCGTAACTGAGATCACGCCGGCTTTCATTTCCAACGTGAGTGCATTGCCGCATTGGGTTAACGTCCGCACAACATGCGAGCTGCCAAGTGTGGGGTGACCGGCGAAGGCCATTTCAAAAGTCGGCGTAAAAATGCGAACGCGCGCCGTTGCTACCGTTGATGGCAGGATAAATGTCGTTTCGGAAAGATTGAACTGTAGCGCCAGCGCCTGCATTTGCGGATCAGTAAGGCCGCGCGCGTCTTCGAAGACACACAACGGATTGCCGCCAAACAATGTTTCGGCAAATACATTGACCAAGCGATAATGAAAGGTGGGCATATCACCAACGATTGAAGGTTGAACGGGGTGCCAAGTTTAGCCGTTGAATCTGCCGAACCCGCACCAACGTAACTCACTTACCGACACCTCTTGAAAGCTACGAATGAAAATTGCCACGAACCTGCTTGTGATGGCGGCCGCGATAGTTGCAGCCATTTTCACTGCGACCAGCACGCCCGCCAGCGCAATCGAAAAACCAAAAACAGCACCCGCGGCAACCGCCACTACTGCAAAGGCAACGTTTGCCGGGGGTTGTTTTTGGTGTATGGAACCACCGTTTGATGCCATTGATGGGGTCTTTTCGACCACGTCCGGCTACATCGGTGGCAAACAAAAAGACCCGACATATAAAGAAGTCTCTGCCGGTTATACCGGGCACACCGAGGCGGTCGAGATTGTCTACGATCCGAAGAAGGTCAGTTACGAGCGATTGCTAGAGGTGTTTTGGCGCAACATTGATCCAACCGTCAAAGACCAACAGTTTTGCGACGTTGGCTCCCAGTACCGCACCGGGATCTTCACCCATGATGATGCGCAGAAAGCCGCAGCAGAGGCATCAAAAGCGGCGTTGATGAAGGCGAAGCCATTCAAGGCGAACATCGTCACCGAAATCACCGCTGCAACGACGTTTTATGTGGCGGAGGGCTACCACCAAGACTATTACCTGAAGAACCCGGTGCGCTACAAGTTCTACCGCAATGGCTGCGGACGCGATGCGCGGTTAAAGGAGCTGTGGGGCGCTGAGGCCGGTGGGTCAACAATCAAGAAATGAAAAACCAGCAAATACGGGCGTTTCCGAATGAAAAGCGCTGAAGATTCCCGTCATTGCTAGAGTTTTTTGTTATTTTTGATCATGTCGGCAGCTTTCTCAGCAATCATGATCGTCGGCGCGTTAGTGTTGCCACCGACAATGCGTGGCATCACCGACGCGTCGACCACCCGCAGACCTTCGATACCGTGCACACGCAGGGTGGCATCGACCACCGCCATTTCATCATTGCCCATACGGCAGGTGCCGACCGGGTGGTAAATCGAATCCGCTTGGCTACGAATGAAGCCCTCAATTTCGGCGTCAGATGTTGCCGTGGCGGAGCGGTTCAGTTCGCGGCCGCCGTAGCGTGCCAGCGATGGGTGCGCCATGACTTCGCGCATCATGCGAAAACCTTTCACCATACGAGCGACGTCGTCAGGGTCGTCAAGAAAGTTTGGGTCAATTAGCGGCGATGCTAGCGGGTCCGCCGATTGTAGTGACACGCTCCCTCGGCTGTTTGGTCGCAACACACAGACGTGGCAAGAATAGCCGTGTCCGAGAGTGACTTTGCGGCCATGATCGACTAACTTGCCAATTACAAAATGAAATTGCAAATCGGGAATTGACTCCGCAGGATCGCTTTTCACAAAGCCGCCTGCCTCTGCAAAGTTAGTGGTGAGTAAGCCGCTGCGGTGACCCCGCCACTCCCCCATCCCCTTCAGCAAATGCCAGACGCCAATAAAGGAGACGCCGAATAAATCGGTGAGTGTTGGTGCATCGTAGACCTGTACTGCGTCTGCATGGTCGTGCAGATTGCGACCAATGCCTGCCAGGCTGTGGACGAGGGGAATGCCAAATTTCGATAACGAATCGGCGTTGCCGAGCCCTGACAACATCAGGATTTGGGGAGACTGGAAAGCGCCTGCACTGAGCAGCACTTCGCGACGAACGCGAATTTTACGTAGCGCGCCGTTTTGCAAAAACTCGGCGCCGACTGCGCGCCGACCTTCAAATAAAATCCGCGTGACGCGGGCGTTGGTCTCGACGGTCAGGTTGCTTCGCGCAAGGTGCGGCGCAATGTACGCCTTGGCGGCGCTGAATCGTTCACCCGCACGATGCGTTACTTGAAACATGCCTACGCCTTCTTGCTCAGCGCCATTAAAGTCGGGATTAATGGGAAACCCAGCTTCATGGCCAGCCTCGATAAACGCTCGACTGTGCCGATTCGGGTTCGCTAAGTCGCGAACGTTCAAGGGACCACCAACGCCGTGAAAGTCATCGCCGCCGCGCTCATTATTTTCGGCGCGTTTGAAATACGGTAGGACGTCGTCGTAGGACCAACCCACATTACCCAATTCGGCCCAGTGGTCGTAGTCAGCGCGGTGACCACGCGCATAAATCATGGCGTTGATCGAACTCGATCCGCCCAGCACTTTGCCACGCGGCTGATAGCCGACACGGCCGTTGAGCCCGCGTTGTGGCACGGTGTCGAATGTCCAATTTGCCGTGCCGGTCTGCGCCATCACCGCCATGCCCGCCGGGCAGTGAATCAGTACGCTGGTATCGCGCGGCCCTGCTTCGAGCAACGTGACATGGGTGTCACGATCTTCGGAAAGGCGACCGGCGAGTGTGCAACCAGCCGAGCCCGCGCCAAGGATTAGATAGTCGGTGATGCTCTCAGACATATTGTGTAGTTGCTCGGTTCGCTTCAAAGGAGGTATGCAAGCCAGTGGTTGGTTGCTGGCGTGCCGCTAGATAATCACTTCAGCAGAAACTTAATGAGCGCCTCAAAGCGTTTACCAAAAGGCGGTTGGAACATGGCCAAGCCGTTGAAACGCGATTGATAAAAAATCGGCTTGGACTTCGAAAACGTATCAAACCCAACCTTGCCGTGGTAAGCGCCCATGCCGGACGGGCCAACGCCACCGAACGGCAAATCTTCTTGGGAGATATGCAGGAGTGTCTCGTTGATCGACACACCGCCGGTCACCGTTTCATCAACGACTTGATCAATCTGCCGACGCTCGTGGCCGAAGTAGTAAAGCGCTAGTGGGCGGGGCCGCGCGTTGATGTAAGTAATGGCGCTGTCAAGCGTGTCGTATGGGATCAACGGCAGAATCGGCCCGAAAATCTCTTCTTGCAGGAGGCGGCAATCACCAGTTGCACCGGTAACAATGGTTGGCGCAAGCTTTTGTGACCCGGCAAGATTTTCGCCGCCATTGTTGAGTGGGTATATGGTCGCCCCAGCCGCGCGGGCGTCATCGAGATAGCCATGCAGTCGCGCAAGGTGACGCTCATTTACCAAGGCGGTGTAGTCAGGGTTGCTGGCAAGTGTTGGGTAGTGCGTTGAAACAAAACGTCGCGCCGCGTCGATAAATTCGCTTTCTTTCCCCCGCGGCAACAGCACGTAATCAGGGGCGATACAGGTCTGCCCGGCATTCAGGCATTTGCCGAACATGATGCGTGATACCGCGTAATTCATGTCGGCGTCTGGTCCAACGATGGCTGGCGATTTTCCGCCGAGCTCAAGGGTGACGGGCGTGAGGCGTTCGGCAGACGCTTGCATGACCAGCTTGCCTACAGCGGTGGTACCGGTAAACAGCAAATGAACAAAGGGTAACTTTGAAAACGCCTGCGCCACATCGGCCGCGCCGTTGACGACCAGCACCTCACCGCCTGAAAAGTACGTCTTGATCAGTGTCGCGAACAATTTGCCGGTGCGAGGCGTGAATTCGCTCATCTTGATGAATGCCCGGTTGTCAGCCGCCAATGCGCCGACCAATGGTGCCACCGCCAGTAATATGGGGTAATTCCACGGCACGATGATGCCAATCACGCCAAGCGGTTGAGGCCGAATCTCATTTCGTGCCGGTAAAAACCACATTGATGCCCAGCTACGTTTAGGCGCCATCCAACGGTGGACGTGGTCTCTCGCATGTTTGATTGCGGCGATTGCCGGGAACAACTCAAGTAGCCTTGTTTCGTGGTGAGACCGATGACCGAAGTCGGCGGAAATCGCGGCGCAAATCTCGTCAATATTGTCCTTCAACAGCGACTCAAGCCGTAACAATTGCGTGCGCCGCCAAGCGAGGCTCGGCTTACGGTCGGTCTCATAGGCGTCGCGCAGACGTGTAAGCGCAGCGGCGAGCGCGATATCTACATCGATTCCGCTTGCGTGGATGGGCTCAATATTGGGGGCATTGCTTAAATCCATGGACTTCCGATCGCGGCGACAATACGTTCGTGGCTTGGAACGGTCGTTAGAATAGCAGTGGAAAAACGTCCGCGACACACTCAATTAGATTGAAGCGTCTAAATTGTCGCGGCGCAACATGATTGAATCGCGGGGGATTGGTGAGCGCGCATGGCAATGCTTGAACACTTGAATCGGCTGGATGCGCTGCGCGGATCGGCGCAACACCGGGCTGATTTTTTTGCTGACGTGAAGCGGGTCAAACGCTGGCAGCGCCTGCGGCTGGGCTACACCTATCGCGATTTGACGGTTGATACGCGGTTTGGGCCAGCGACGGCATTTTTTTTGGATGAGCTCTATGGCGATAAAGAGACGTTGATTCGCGATCGAGATTTGCTGCGTATGTACCCGACAATAAAACGCCTGTTACCGAAGTTTGCCTTCGAAACGCTCAGCAGTGCGCTCGCGCTCGATGTGCTTTCCGAAGAGTTCGATCAGGCGATCGCGACCGAACTGCGGGACATGCCGATCAATAATGGCGCGTATTGTGCGGCGTTTCGGGCAGTGGGTCGCAAGGCCGATCGACTCCGCCAGGTCGCGGTGATGCAAGACGTCGGCCACGGCCTCGACGCGGTGGTGAAAAAGCCTTTGATTTTTGCGACACTCAAGATGTTAAGACGACCTTCGAAAATTGCGGGGCTCGCCGACATGCAACAGTTTTTAGAGTCGGGCTTCACCGCATTTCGGCACATGAAGGGCGCGGCACCATTTCTGCACACCATTGCCGAACGCGAAACCGCGCTGATTGAGGCGATCTTTTCCGGGGGGATTCCAATATTGCGTCCCGAGGTGTGAGGTTGGAGCGTTACCGGTTTGCATTCCGCGCGATGGCTTGCGAAAACGTGGTTGAGCTGTTTGCCACAACGCCTGAACAAGCCACGACTGCCGCAAATGCAGCGATTGAGGAAGTGCGGCGAATTGAGCGTAAGTATTCTCGATACCTGAAGGACAGTGTGGTGTCCCAAATTAACCGCGCTAGCATTGCCGATGACCGCAGCGCATGGACCGAAGTCGATGAGGAAACAACGCTGTTATTGGATTTTGCGGGATCCTGTTTTCAACAAAGCGGCGGGTTGTTCGACATCACGTCGGGTGTGTTGCGGCGCGCCTGGGATTTCAAATCCGGCACATTGCCACCGTCTCACGCGATCGAGTCGCTCCTACCGCTAGTTGGCTGGCAGTGTGTCAGCCGTCGGGACAACGCCATCCAATTCACTCGCGCGGGCATGGAGATCGACTTTGGCGGTTTCGGCAAGGAATATGCGGCAGACCGCGCGGCCGCAGTGTTGCTCGCGCACGGGGTAGCGCATGGTTTTATTGACCTTGGGGGCGACGTGGTGGTCACTGGGCCGCAGCAGGACGGTGCGGCATGGTCACTTGGCATCCGACACCCGCGAAACGACGGTGTCGTCTTGGAAACAGTTGCCATCGCTAGCGGGGCGGTCGCTACCAGCGGCGATTACGAACGATTTATGGAAATTGATGGCGTCCGCTATTGCCATATTCTGGATCCGCGCAGCGGGCGGCCGGTGGCAGGCCTGCAATCGGTGACCGTTTTTGCGCCGAGCTGTTTGATTGCCGGGGCAATCACTACTATCGCCATGCTCAAGGGCAATCGCGACGGAATTGATTGGTTGGGGACGGTGCTTACCGACGGCTTACGCGGCTTGGCGGTGGATCAGATGGGACGTATAAAGCGTTATTGATGCCGACAAGGCGAATTTCAGTGCGTCGCTCAGCGTGTCGCAAGGGGGCTGCATGATAAACTTTGCTGGCTTTTTTGCGTCGCGTCGGCCACACAAACGGTCCAGGTATGTGGTCATATACAGTTGATTTCATTATTGTTTTTTACGGAAACCGGTCATGCCAGATACTTTCCAGGCCTCACAAACGCTCGCCAACGTCGATCCTGAAATCTTTAACGTGATTCAGAAAGAGAATCGTCGTCAAGAAGAGCACATCGAGTTGATCGCCTCCGAGAATTACACCAGCCCCGCCGTGATGCAGGCGCAGGGCTCGCAGTTGACCAACAAGTATGCAGAAGGTTATCCGGGGAAGCGCTATTACGGCGGCTGCGAATACGTCGATATTGCCGAAACGTTAGCTATTGAGCGTCTTCGCAAATTGTACGGCGCGGATGTGCACGGCTATGCCGCAAACGTGCAGGCGAATTCCGGTTCACAAGCTAACCAAGCGGTATTTCTGGCCTGCCTAAAGCCCGGTGATACTTTCCTCGGTATGAATCTCGCGATGGGCGGACACTTGACCCACGGCGCGTCGGTCAATATGAGTGGCAAGTGGTTCAACGTCATCAGTTATGGCTTGGATGCAAACGAGGTGATCGACTATGTGGAAATGGAGCGGCTTGCGCGCGAACACAAGCCGAAGATGATCATCGCTGGTGCATCGGCGTATGCGCTCAAAATCGACTTTGCGCGGTTTGCGGCGGTCGCCAAAGAAATTGGTGCGGTGTTTTTAGTTGATATGGCGCATTATTCCGGGCTTATCGCCGCTGGTGTGTACCCCTCACCGCTGCCACACGCGGATATCGTTACCTCGACAACTCACAAAAGCCTGCGCGGGCCGCGCGGCGGCATCATATTGATGAAGCCGGAGTTTGAAAAGGCGATCAATTCAGCGATCTTCCCGGGCTTGCAGGGTGGGCCATTAATGCACGTGATTGCGGCCAAAGCCGTTGCCTTTAAAGAGGCGCTGGACCCATCTTTCAAGGTCTATCAAACACAAGTCTTGAAGAACGCTGACGTGTTGGCAAAGACGCTCATTAAGCGCGGCTTGCGTATCGTCTCGGGCCGCACCGAATCGCACGTCATGCTGGTCGATTTGCGCGCGAAAAACATCACAGGAAAAGAAGCTGAAGCCATACTTGGTGAAGCGCACATCACCGTCAATAAAAATGCCATCCCGAATGATCCGGAAAAACCGTTTATTACCTCGGGTATTCGTCTGGGCTCACCGGCCATGACTACACGTGGCTTTAAGGAGGCCGAAGCCGAGCTTACTGGCAACCTGATTGCGGATTTGCTGGATAACCCGCGTGATCCTGCCAACGTTGTGGCGGTGCGCGAAAAAGTCGCTGCACTGACCAAACGTTTTCCGGTCTATTCGTAGTGCTTTGAACCACAGGGCGAGTGAACAAGTGAAGAGTGAACAACTGAACTGTGGCTTGCGAGGCAGACGCCTCATTCAGGCATTCACGCGTCCACGTGTTCACCCGCTCATGTGTTCACCTTCGCGCCGATGAAGTGTCCATTTTGCGGCGCGCAAGAAACGCAAGTCATCGATTCTCGGGTATCGGATGAGGGTGATCAAGTCCGCCGCCGCCGCCGCTGTACGGTCTGCCACAAGCGTTTTACTACGTATGAAAACGCCGAGTTGCGCATGCCAACAGTGGTCAAGTCCAACGGCCAGCGTGAGGACTATTCGCGGAAAAAAATTGAAATGAGCATTCACCGTGCGCTGCATAAGCGCCCGGTACCGGAAGAACAAATTGCCGCCGCAGTAGAGCGTATCGAACAGGCGCTGCTGAATGAGGCGCGTCGCGAGCTGCCGACGCGCAAGGTTGGCGAAATGGTGATGGCCGAACTAAAACAACTTGACCAGGTAGGATATGTGCGCTTTGCGTCTGTTTACCGCAGCTTTTCTGATGTTGAGGAATTTAAGCAAGCCATTCGGGAAGTCACGAAGTGAGGTTGCAAGTTGTGCGAGTTGTGTGTGCCGCGCGTGCCACGCTGGCACCACGGGCTGGCACCACGGGCGTGCTGGTTTATTAAATGACACCATTCACGGCCGTTGATCACGCGATGATGGCGCGGGCCATTCAGGTGGCCGAACAAGGCCGCGCGTTGGCGACACCCAATCCGTTTGTCGGCTGCGTCATCGTCAAGCATGGTCGCATCATTGGTGAAGGCTTCACCCGCGCCGGTGGACGCCCACACGCTGAGGCAGACGCCTTGGCAAATTGTCATGAATCCGCTGCGGGGGCGACGGTTTACTCAACCCTTGAGCCTTGTGCGCTCCATGCCAATTCGCGTGGCCCGGCGTGTTCTGATTTGCTGATTGCCGCCAAGGTTGCGCGCGTGGTGTCTGCATTGCACGATCCGTTTGAAGGTGTCGATGGCAAGGGGCACGAAAACCTTGAGCGGGCAGGTATCACACTGGATATTGGGCTAATGAGTGCGGAGGTAGAACGTCAGCTAAAGGCGTTTTTACAGCGCGTGCGAATTGGGCGGCCCTATGTGACCGTGAAGGTCGCCGCCAGCCTCGACGGCAAAACCGCACTTGCCAATGGTCTTTCCCAATGGATAACGTCGGCAGAAGCGCGGCGCGACGTCCACGCCATGCGACGCGATAGTTGTGCGGTAATGACGGGTGTCGGAACGCTGCTAGCCGATGATCCCGCGCTAACGGTGCGCGATGTGGAGTGCCAGCGCCAGCCGCTGCGTGTGTTGCTCGATAGCCGCTTAGATGTGCCGGACGAGGCAAAGATTCTGGCGGGTGGTAACACGCTGGTGGTGACCGCAACGGGGCCTGAGGCGCGCGCCGAAACGCTGCGAGCGCGCGGGATAGATGTCTGCCGCGTGCCGACCGAAGCGCTAAAGGGGAAGGTCGATCTACCTGCCATGATGCAGATGCTTGGGGCCAGAAAATTAAACGCGTTATTAGTGGAAACGGGCGCAAAGTTGAACGGCTCCTTGCTCGCTGCCGGAGTGGTTGACGAAATCGTGGCCTACCTTGCCCCATCGATATTAGGGGATAACGCCAAAGGTTTGTTTGCAATTGAGCCGCTCGCCTCGCTGCGGGATAAAATTCAACTTTCGTTCAGCGACGTCCGCCAGATTGGGCCGGATCTGAAGATCACCGCAAGGATCAACCAGTAATTATGTTCACGGGCATTATTGAGACCACAGGCGTCATTCAATCATCCGAATCTTCCCCCGCAAACTTGCGGTTGACGATTGCCGCGCCAAAGTTGGGGTTACACCAAGTGAGTGTGGGCGACTCGATCGCGGTGAACGGCTGCTGCCTCACCGTCGTTAGCAAGACCACTGACTCGTTTTCGGTCGATGTTTCCAACGAGTCGCTGTCGTTGACGTCCGGATTTCCGCAAGGGGCGATTGTCAATTTGGAAAAGTCGCTGCGTTTTGGCGATCGACTTGGCGGACACTTGGTGAGTGGTCACGTTGATGGTATCGGTACCGTCAGCCGAATGGAGGATCTGGGCGCGTCATGGCGCTTGGTGATTGATGCTCCGCATGAGCTCGCAAAATTTGTGGCGCGCAAAGGCTCAATTACCGTCAATGGTGTTTCGCTAACGGTGAACAAGGTCGCTGATACGCCCACCGGAAGCTGCACGTTTGAAATTAATATCATCCCGCATACCTATCAGGTCACAAGTATTCGCGGCCTTCACAGCGGCATTAAGGTGAACCTTGAAATTGACCTGCTGGCGCGTTACGTTGAGCGGATGATGCAGGATGGCGTGAAAAAATAGCGCCAGTTTTGACGCAGAACCGATTTTTTTTTGCAGACGCATTGAACAAAACCACAACGGAGCAAAACATGTCGATTTCCTCGACAAAAGAGTTAATCGAAGACATCCGCCTAGGCAAGATGGTGGTGTTGGTCGATGCGGAAGACCGTGAAAACGAGGGCGATCTTGTCATGGCCGCTGACTTTGTGACGCCTGAGGCGATCAACTTCATGGCTAAGCATGCGCGCGGACTCATCTGCATGCCGATCACTGAAGAGCACGCCACACGACTAAACTTGCCGCCGATGGTGGCGGACAACCGCACCTCGCATGGCACTGCGTTCACCGTTTCCATCGAAGCGGCGAGTGGGGTAACCACGGGTATCTCGGCCGCCGATCGCGCGCGCACGGTGCAAGCGGCTGCGGCGCGTCACGCGAAGGCAGAAGACATCGTGCAGCCGGGACATATTTTTCCGCTGACGGCTAAAAACGGTGGGGTGTTGATGCGCGCGGGGCACACCGAAGCGGCGTGTGATCTATCGACCTTGGCCGGTTTATCTGCTGCTGGCGTAATTTGTGAAATTCTTAATGAAGACGGCAGCATGGCGCGCCTGCCGGATTTGATTCCGTTCGCAAAAACACATGGGCTCAAGATCGGCACCATTGCCGATTTGATCCGTCACCGATCGGTCACCGAAACGTTGGTGGAGCGGGTGGCGGTACGCGAAGTGTCGACGCCGTATGGGCCATTCCGGCTACATTTGTTTCGCGACAAGACCGCCAATGAAGTTCACATGGCCCTGACCCGTGGCGAGCTGCGGCCCGATGTACCGGCGCTAACACGTGTGCACGAACCGTTTATCGGCGCGGATTTTTTTGAGTTCGATAGTGGTCGTCACGCTTACTCTGTTAGTGAAGCGATGCGTATGATCGCAACCGAGGGAGCCGGCGTCATCGTTTTGTTGCGCCGCGAGGAAACCTCGCAAGAAATCCTTGATCGATTTACGTTAACGGCGGCTGAGGCGAAAGCGAGGCGCTCTCACAAATGGGATCCGCGCATGCACGGCATTGGCGCACAGATTCTGCGCGAATTGAATGTGAGCAAGATGCGGGTGTTGTCTTGGCCCAAGAATATCCCAAGCATGTCGGGCTTTGATCTTGAAGTGGTGGAGTATCTGCCGCCTAACCAAGATCGTAAATTAAAGGTGGTATGAATAACATTGCTTTGAAAGACCCGCTCGATGGTCGCGGGTTATGTATCGGCCTCGTACAGAGCCGGTTCAACGAACCGATCGTAAATCAAATGGTTGCCGCTTGTTTAAAAGAACTCACCTCCCTCGGTGTTGAACTCGCGAATGTTGATACCGCGAGCGTGCCGGGTGCGCTGGAGATACCGTTGGTGCTTCAAAGCATGGCGCTGACGGGTCGGTACGACGCGCTGGTTGCAATCGGTGCAGTGATTCGTGGTGAGACTTATCATTTTGAAGTGGTTTCAAACGAAGCGTGTCGCGGTGTTTCGGAAGTGGCGCTTCACACTGGCGTGCCGATTGCGAACGGCATTTTGACCACTAACAGCGATGAACAAGCCCTAGCACGAGTTGACGAGAAGGGTGCCGATTGCGCACGTGTGGCGGTAGAGATGGCGCGTCTGATTAAGTCCGTCACTAGCGGTACAGACCGATTGCGGCAAGCGAAGGAATTAGCATGAAATCCCCGCGACGGCGTTCACGTGAATTTGCCCTTCAAGCGATCTACCAGTGGCTGTTGGCGCAGCATTCCACGCATGAAATTGAGCAGCAATACAAGACCGCTGAGGGTTTTGACAAAGCTGATGCCGCGTTGTTTAAGACGCTGATTGTCGGCGTTGTGCAAAACGCCGAGGCGCTATCGATGGCAATGACGCCGCATCTGGACCGGCCGTGGGCCGAAGTGAGTCCGGTAGAGAAAGCCGTGCTGCTGATCGCCGGATTCGAACTCATTCACATGCCGGAAACGCCTTACCGCGTCATCATCAACGAGGCAATCGAGCTAGCCAAATCCTTTGGCGGTACCGATGGGCACAAGTACGTGAATGGTGTGCTCGACAAGTTAGCGGCCATCAATCGTGCGGAAGAGATGGCCGCGCCTGCTCCTATAAAGCGCGCGGCGAAGCCGCCCGCGGCAAAACGCCGGTAACCCCGCAGAATCCCGAAACGTGACAACAGAATTCGGGCTGATTGCCAAGTACTTTACGCGGCCGCCAAAACGCGCGTTGCTCGGTGTGGGTGACGATTGCGCGTTGTTGCCGCCCTCGAGTACCTGCACGGCGATTTCAACCGATACGCTAGTTGAAGGAATCCATTTTTTTGCCGACGTTGATCCAGCGACGCTAGGACATAAAGCGCTGGCGGTCAATCTCTCGGATCTTGCTGCGATGGGCGCGAACCCGCGTTTTTTTACCCTCGCACTTACCATCTCCGACGTCGATGATGATTGGCTGAGGCCCTTTGCAGACGGCATGTTTGCGCTGGCGGATCAATTCGATATCGAGTTGGTGGGCGGCGACACCACACGCGGCCCGTTGTCGATTACCATCACAGCGCTCGGAGAGGTAAACGCCACAACCGCATTGCGCCGTGATCGCGCGAATTCAGGGGACGATATTTGGGTGTCTGGAACGATTGGCGGTGCGGCACTCGCGCTGAGACAGCTGCTCGCGTCAGGAGCAACAGCATCCATCGATTCGGGCCTACGCAAACGGCTCGAGATGCCGCAACCTCGCGTGCTGTTAGGCAGAGCTCTCACCTCAATTGCGCACGCCGCCATTGACCTCTCCGATGGGCTTGTGGCAGATCTCGCGCATATCGCTAAACAATCTGCGTTAACCGCAACAATCGAATGGTCGATGCTGCCCATTCACCCCGCGCTCAATGCAGAGGACGTAGTGATGCAGCAGGCATGTGTGCTGGCCGGTGGTGACGATTACGAGCTGTGCTTTGCCGCGTCAGTCGGCCACCGTGATGCGATTCAGCAGCTAGCTGAAACGCTTGGCCTAGCGCTGACCCGCATCGGAACGTTCACGACTGGTTCGGCACAGGTTCGCGTTATCAATCATGATGGTGCTGAACTGGTGCTCAATGCTTCAGGCTTCGACCACTTTGCAAATCAACCATAAACGCTTGCCACGACCAGAATGAAACCAGATTTCAAATTTCTCATCGCTCACCCGGCACATTTTATTGCGCTTGGCTTTGGTACCGGTCTCGCACCAAAAGCGCCGGGGACCGTTGGAACCGCTGTCGCAATCCCAATTTACTTTGCGTGTAATGCGATCGGTGGTGCCTACCTCGTGGCCACCATGGTGACCGTGTTGTTTGTGTTGGGCGTTTGGGCGAGTGCGAGGACCGGCAAGGCGCTCGGCGTGTCAGATCATGGCGGCATCGTGATCGATGAAATTGCCGCGTTTTTGCTGGTGCTCGCGTTTGTGCCAAGTGGTCCCTCAACTTACCTTTGGGTAGCCACCGCCTTTGTTGTCTTTCGCGTGTTTGATATCACCAAGCCATGGCCGATTGGGCTGGCGGATCGCACCATCAAAGGCGGCTTTGGCGTCATGTTTGACGATCTGCTGGCGGCCTTGGCCACCATTGTCTTTGTGCTGACAATTCGTGCCATGAGTGTTGGATCGCTTAGCTGATGCGCTGGCCATACCCGAAGCTCTTTGCACACCGCGGCGGCGGCAGGCTGGCGCCGGAGAACACTTTGGCCGGGATGCGGCAGGCAAAAGGGTTAGGTTTTAAGGCGGTCGAGTTCGACGTGAAACTGTCTGCCGATGGCGTGGCGATGTTGATGCACGATGACACGCTCGAGCGAACCACCAACGGCGTTGGCGTGTTCCGCGACAAGTCGGCGGCAGACTTGGCAATGCTCGATGCCGGGGCGTGGAAAGGCGCTAATTTTTTCGGCGAGCCAATCCCTCTTCTTCACGACGTCATGTCGTACTTGAACGCGCAGCATATGCTTGCCAACATTGAGATCAAGCCGTGCTTAGGTCGTGAAGGTGAAACTGGGCGCATCGTGGCAAAACTCGCGCGCCAACTTGCGATTGGTACATATCTCCCTCTCATCTCGTCGTTCAGCGTGGCCGCGCTGACCGCCGCTGCCGAAACCGCGCCAGACTTACCACGCGCGTTATTGGTGGAGCGCTTTGATCTTAGTGTGTTGGATGTCGCGCGTCGGCTGGGTTGTGTGAGCGTGAATTGTCCGTGGCGCGACATCAATCGGCCGATGTTGAGCCAGTTACACGTGGAGGGTTTGCGCGTCATGGCGTTCACCATCAACGACCCCGCAGTCGCGGAGTCACTGTTGACGCTGAGGCTAGATGGTTTCTTCACTGACGCGCTCGACGACATGGCGGTGGCCTTTCCGACGCTCACGGCGGGGTAGGCGTCAGCCGAGAGCCTTTACGCATTACCGTGATAACCGTCCGCTTGCCAGTTTGATTCAGGACACGGACGTGGCTGGAATTTGTTGTCTGCGCATCTAAAACTGAGCAGAATCGATACGCAGTTCGGCAAAGGGCCGAACGTCCTCAATCGGCTGAAAATCGGCTTGATCCGCCAGCAGCCAAATGGCGTGCGCCCCGTGATCATCGATTGTTGTCCGCTGCTCGGCGTGATGTCCCTGTCCGCCATTTTTGAGGCAGACAAAGTACTGGTAACACGTCTCCGCAGATTGTTTGTCCGTGAAGGGCGCGATACAGGTAGAAAAGACGCTGAACGCATTAGGCCCGGTGCTAAAAAAGCGCATCTAACGACGCTACGTCATCCCCCGTTTTGATCACCGCCGCAAAATGTCTTGGGATATCTACAACAGCTTCCGCGAAAAATCTTGGCGCAGATGTTTGTGAAACTAGAATCGCCGAAAGTGTGTCGAAGGTCGGTGTTCATAGATTCGGTTTGGATGAGTTCCGAAACTGGCTTCAGACCTTTCGCTGGCTAAATGGCTGCATCGTGGAAGGCCTCTAACCTAATTTGCGGATCGCTAATGGTCGGAGTCGCGGTATTTTCATTTGATTCAAGGTCTTCGCATATAAAGTGAGAGCTGCCCCGGGACATGCCGCAACAGGGCGTTTGATCGGGCAGACCCTTACGGCCACTACTTCTTCTCTTGCTCCACGATGAGCGAAATGACGCGCTCTAAATCGGTTCCTTCACCCCGCGCCAGTTCATCAATCATCCGCATTTCTACGATAGTGCAATGGTGGTACGTCTTGCGGAGCTTTTCTTCCGCCGCCGCTTGAGCGAGCGCGTGTACCACCAGATGATCAACCGTGGTGCCTGCGCGGGTTTGAATTTTGAAGCCGAACCTTTGCACGGCGTGACCAAACCGCGTCGTTCTTGTGACCATACCGCGTCGCTCGTGTCGACCCATGCCGATCTGTCCAGCCGTACGCCGGGTGATAGCATTTGCCTATTGATTAATCCATATGGAGTCTCGACGTGAATCTTCGTGACCTACGGTATCTCGTGGCGCTTGCTGACCACAAACATTTTGGCCGCGCCGCCGCAGCGAGTTTTGTGTCGCAACCTACGCTTTCCACGCAGCTAAAAAAATTCGAAGAAGAACTGGGTGTTTCGCTAATTGAGCGTAACCCGCGCAACGTCATGTTGACGGCAGTTGGCGAGGCTGTGGTGGCACGCGCAAGGGCGATGTTGCGTGAGGCCGATGAAATCCGTGCCATTGCGCGGCGCTCGAAAGATCCGGAATCGGGCTTGTTAAAGCTGGGGATTTTTCCGACGCTCGGACCCTATTTGCTTCCGCACATTATCCCGGCGATGGTCAGTCGTTATCCGAAGCTCGAACTGATTTTGGTCGAAGAAAAAACTGAAGTAATCCTGCGCATGCTGCACGATGGTGAACTCGATTGTGGCGTGTTGGCCATGCCCATTCCAGAGGACAACCTACATGTCGAATTTTTATTTGAAGAAGATTTTGTTCTCGCCGTGCCTAAGTTGCATCCGATGGCCAAGCAAAAGAAAGCAAAGCTCGCGGATCTGGCGAACGAAAAACTGTTGTTGTTGGATGACGGTCATTGCCTGCGAGATCAGGCGTTGGAAGTGTGTCAAATGGCCGGTGCCGCTGAGCGGGGCGGGTTTCGCGCCACCAGTCTGGAAACACTGCGCCATATGGTGGCGGCAAACGCAGGAATAACACTCATGCCGGCGCTTACCGTACATGCGCCGTCGCCGGTGTCGCCCTCAATACAACTGATTCCATTTGCCAACCCCGCACCACACCGGCGCATCGCCTTAGTATGGCGGCGCACTTCGGCGCTCGCAGCGTTTCTGCACGCGTTGGTGCCGCTGATCAAAAATGTTCCTGCTGCGTTGCTGCGCGCGCCGAAGGCGGGGCGCTAGTTTGGCGACACCGTCCAGGGAATCCCAATGACAGGGTCACGCGCAACTCACTGGCTCATCACGCTAACGGCCGCTGGGGCACTCATGATCACCATGGGCATGCGCCAGTCCACCGGGTTGTTTATCTCCCCATTGAATACCGCGACCGGTGTTGGCGTCGCCGCAATTAGTCTTTCTATCGCGATTGGGCATTTGGTCTGGGGTCTCATTCAACCGCTCGCCGGGGCAATCGCCGATCGTTACGGCCCGGGCCGCGTTATCGCGGTAGGCGCATTGGTGCTCGCCAGTGGCTATGCCATCACCCCATTCATGACATCAAGCATCGGTCTGACCATCACCATCGGCATTTTGATGGCGGCGGGTGCGGGCATGGGAAGTTTCTCAGTACTGATCGGTGCCGCTTCACGCCACCTTGCGGCAGATAAGCGCGGCATGGCCTCTGGGGTAATCAACGCCGGTGCCTCGGTAGGGCAGATGGTGTTTGCGCCGATCACGCAGAAATTGATCACTGTTGTTGGCTGGGTAAATGCGATGTGGGCGCTGGCGCTAGTGTCGCTGTTGACCTTGCCATTAGCGCGCGTGTTGCGTGGCAAGGCGAAGGCTGCATCAGCCGCATCAGGCGTCCCATTCTCCAATACAAATGACATCGGTTTGCGCGCTGCGGTGACGGACGCGCTCAACAATCGCAGCTTTTTATTACTTAACGCAGGCTTCTTTACTTGCGGTTTTCATATCGCTTTTTTGGTGACGCATCTGCCGGGAGAGGTGGCCCTGTGTGGTTTGTCGCCGATTGTGGCGAGTTGGTCGCTGGCCATTATCGGCTTGGCCAATATTGTCGGCAGCCTGGCGGTCGGTTGGGGTGTCGGGCATTACCGCAGCAAGATGATGCTCTTCTGGATGTACGCCTCGCGCGTGTTATTGATTGCCGTCTATCTTGCAGCACCAAAAACGGAACTCACCCTTTATTTGTTTGCCGCAGGCCTCGGCCTGACCTGGCTTGCAACAGTGCCGCCAACTGCGGCCTTAGTCGGCAAGTTGTTTGGCACGCGTTATTTGTCAACGTTGTTTGGGCTCACGCTGCTCTCACACCAAATCGGTGGATTTCTTGGCGCGTGGTTAGGCGGCATCGCGGTGGTTGAGTGGGGCAGCTACCAAAGCATGTGGGTAGCAGATATGCTGCTCGCCGCGGTGGCAGCCGTCGCGAATTTGCCGATCCGAGAGTCTCACCCAAATCAGAGAGCTAGCGGGTAATTTCTTTTATGCTAACGGCCGGTCCCACTTCCTTCACTTGATCGGCGACGCTTGAGGGCGGCGTTGCGGTCAGGCTGGCCGTGCGAGGCCAAGCTTGCGGGTCGATCTGTCCCAGCGCTTGAAAAGCTGGGCGGCCAAACAGGTAGCCCTGCATCAGCGATACGCCCGCATGGACAAAGAAATCGCGCTCGCCCGTCGTTTCAATGCCCTCTACGAGCACCGTTACACCAAGCTCGTTGCAAATGGCGATAATGCCGCGCGCAATGGCTTGCCTGGGACGGCTGATGTCAACGCCGCGCACCAGGTCTATGTCGAGCTTAATGATGTCGGGCTGGAAGTCGGCGAGCAGGTTTAGGCCCGCGTAGCCAGCGCCAAAATCGTCGATCGCGGTTAAAAAGCCGGTGCGTTTGTACTCGCTTAAGATGTGCGCGAGACGTTTGCCGTCGCTGATCACTTCACCTTCGGTCGCCTCAAAAATAATGCGTTGAACAGGAAAGCTGTGGGCACGAGCCGCTTCTAGCGTAGTGCGAATGCAGACTTCGGGCTTGTAAATCGCATTGGGCAGAAAGTTAATCGACAAGCGCTCCTGCATGCCAAGTTGCGCCGCGCCCTTGATAGCCTTGACCCGGCAGGCTTGGTCGAAGCGGTAGCGGTTGGTATCGTTTAAGCGCGACAGCACCGTATGCGCCGACTCGCCCTCAGGGCCGCGCACCAGCGCCTCTTGCGCGAACACGGTGCGGCTGACGACATCCACGATCGGCTGATAGGCATAGCTAAATTTAAAGTCTAGCGCTGCCTCATCATCGCAGCCCGCGCAGGGCGGTGTGATGTGGTGCGGGAGGTCTTGGGAAACGAAATCCGAAGAGGCAATGTTGATGGTGTTCATCAACGTTTGTCCCGGTTGAGCGGCGATAATTTTGCCTTATACGGTTGGGCCGGGGTTGGCTGCGGGTTTCGCGCTTGCTGCTGGCCACAAGCGCGAAAATTGCTGCTGACGTCAGACATGCTGCGGGCGGTTTTACGACGCGCCGCCACTGCGGCATGGCTCAACATATTCATTGCGGTCCTTGGGCAGAAGCGGGCACAGGTGGGGCCCGACATTCAGCTACTACTTTGGTTTTTGGCAGGCTAGCGCTGAACTAGAGGCTGATTTGTTCAGCGATTACGTTGCTTTCAGATGAGATCATATCAGACCAGACTAGACCAGATCGGATGCGTGTTTGCGCATCACTGCGGCAGTGTTTGCACCACGATACGCACCAGCACTGCTCAGTCTTAGCGGCGAAGTAGCCGACTCCATTTGCCGGGTTCATTAGCCGGGCTCATCGGCCTGGCTCATCAGCCGAGCGCGTGCCAGACGGAGCCGTGCAAGTATGTGAGCCGCAGCAGGCCCGAATACTGCGCTGCCCAAATTACAGCGCTAAGTGCACCGAAAGTTGTTGCGAGCAGGTAAAACGGTCGAAAGCCAAGATTCCACAAAGCAAAGTGGGCTTTCAACGGGAGCTCGGATGCGACAGATTCAATACTATTTTTCATGACCCGCTTGGATACCTGCCCGGCAGAACACACCCGTTTTCGGCATGTCGTCCCCTTGCGATGGATGCGCTACTTGTGTGCAAGTAGTTTGCGCTCATGTTGGCGTCGCAGAAAGATCACTCAAATCAGCCTGATTACGAATGCGCTGGGTACGCGATAGCGTTGCCAGAGCCAGCAAATCGCCGGTAATCGCGTCCATTCGCTGCGTCCCCCTACGAACCCGCATCAGGTAAATCTGGCCTTCCGCATCCAATTGAGCGATTTGCCGCTTTAAGTTTTGGGTAGCGGTAGCGCACTCGCGCGAAGGGCGCTCAAGTTGCTCCCCGCAGCGGCGACTACAAACTTTCGTCGTGCGGTTTTTCGAGATGGAACATGTCCTGCACGACTGTGGACACACTTTCGCGCTGCTCGCCGCTGCATTCTTTGAGAGACTTCAGCGGCTGATGAAGCAATTTGTTGGTCAAGCCGTGTGAGAGATACTCAAGCACCTTGGCGGGGGCATCACCGCGCGCCAACATTTTCTGCGCACGTTCGAGTTCAGCGACTCGGTAATCACTTGCTTTCGACCGCAACTGCTGAATGAACGGCACCGAGGCACTTCAGCACCTTTTAAACGATACAAGTGCGGACGGATATCGAGGCCACGAACGCGCGGCAAATCCGCTACCCAGTTGGCAGCGCGATCGAGAATGTCGACGTGCGGCGCACGAAAGTACAACTCGGTGCGATTACAGGTCGAAAGCAGCGTGGCTTCATCGGCATAGGTCGCGCGACGCAATGCGTCGACGGCTTCGCGCTGAGCGGCCGCGACGTCGATTAGCAAATCGACTAAATGGTCTTCGAGCAGATTGACCTCATCGATATGGTGGGCTTGATCAACTGGGTTTTCAAGGCAATTGCCGCATCCGGTACCAATGTCAATGTGGAGTTTGCGACGGGTCTCTCGATTCCCGTTATTGTTCTGCTGGTCGCAGTCGCCGTGCGGCGCGAGAGAAGCCGGGTGGACTCCAGCGAGGACGAGACCCGTCGATGACCGTGGAAAATTTGTTCACCAGCGGCCTTGCGGCCGATGTCATTTTGCTGGTGATGTTGCTCGAGCTCGTGGCGTTGACGATTTTCTACCAGCGTACCGGCAGGGGCATCCCGCCGCTTGATCTGTTGTTCAGCCTCGGCGCAGGTGCCGGGTTGGTGCTGGCGTTTCGCGGTGCGCTGGTTGGGGCGAACGTTGCTTGGATAGGCGCAGCACTCCTCCTGTCATTTGCGATACATATCATCGACCAAATTCGCCGGGCGAAAAAGATAAAACTCTAGACAGGGCAGGCCGTTTCAGGCGAAAACGTCCCAAAACGACCGTTAGTAGGAGAGTTTGCTATCTCCAAGTCGCAATGATGTCGGCGATGGTGGGCGGTACTGGGATCGAACCAGTGACTTCCACCGTGTGAAGGTGGCACTCTACCGCTGAGTTAACCGCCCCAACGTGTCGGACGTGAGTTTAAGCGTAAACGCACCATAATGGCAATTTGGCGGAGACACTCGTGTCGGCAGCGACCGAGCGCACGCAAAAAACTGATATTTTTCTAGCGCACTCGAATCGACAAACATCACTCATGGCCACAAAAAAACCAACCCTGACCCTTGCCAAAGACGGCGCACATAAGAGTCGCGACGCAGACAGCACCCGCGCTGACACCGGCAGAGGTTACTCAACGCGGGCTAAACAGGCCGCACGGCGCGACGGTCGCGAGTTGCCGATTGTGCGGGCCAAGACCAAAGACCCATTGATCGCGGCGACGCCGGCCATCACAACCGACGCTAACTCGGACTATCGATCAAAGTCGACCAAACCACGAGGTGCGGGGACGCCATCGGCTGGCAGCCGTGGGGGTGGTGGGGGTGGACGAGCAGCAGACGCGAGACCTCCACGCGAATCCAGGTTTAAGGGCCCGCAGAAGCCGCATGACGGCGATACACGACGGCCGTATGACGGCGATACACGAAGGCCGCGTGACGGCGATTCACACAAGCCGCGTGATGACGGTACACGAGGGCCGCATGACGGCGATACACGAAGGCCGCGTGACGGCGATTCACACA
>JACMOJ010000049.1 GCA_014378085.1 Burkholderiales bacterium
AATCGCGGCGAATCGGAATCAGCAGCCCCCACAGCGAGACGTGATCAGGCACCGTCGGAAAACCCACTGCGCCCAGATAAATTGCATCATGATGACGAATCTCGTCGAGGCCACCGTCCGGCATCATTTTTCCGTGCGCGGCGTAGTAATCACAGCTCCAGGGCTTTTCGTCAAATTGGAATTGAATGTCGAATTTGCGACCAGCGGCTTCCAGCACACGCATGCCCTCAGGTACAACTTCCTTTCCGATGCCGTCGCCAGCGATGATGGCGATGTTGTGTTTGGTCAAGATGCACTCCGCGTTTACTGAGACCCACGTGTTTTACCACAGCAGGGAATAGCATTCCTTGACATTGGGCGGCGTCTCCACATTACAAAAAACTTTGGCATTTTTATTGAAACACAAGCACTGGCGGGCCTATCAGGCTGAAAACGGCTGAAACGGCAATCCGGGGGCGGGTTGCAGTTAGACGACGGAAATATATTTGCGGCCAAGTCGTGTACGACCCTTCGCAGCCTGTAAGTGTGCTGCGGTGAATGTCTGCAATGCAAAGTCGCCGAGGGCAATCAACGCAGCCCAAGAGCTGACCCGCGAGATGCCAAAGCCGCGGAACACGCGCAAAGCGCTTCATCAGTACGCCAAAAACCTCATAAGGCAAGCTAGAAAATTGGATCACATGCCCTGCGCAATCCGGTGCAATCTGAATTGCGCGGCTAATTTCAGAACAAGCTATCAAGGTCCCAGATCGACCGCCGCCCGCCTCTCGAAGATGTACTTCAATTTTCCGGGTGGCAGCCATTGGAGATCACGCGAAGTCCAGCGGGACCATCACTCCGACATTTTCGTGAAGTGATCCACCAAGAATTTGACTTTTCGTCGGCTAGTCTCTGGAATAACGACAGAACGGAATGGAGCGAATGACGACATTGTTTGGCTAGTCCATAAGGCCATCCGCAAGCAACTAAGGGTGGCGGAAAAAGTCTTCGCTCTGAAACAGGAACCTGAATGACCGGCTGTGATGTTTACGTCTCGAATTGAATTGTAAGTCCGCAACCGGCCATTTCCGGTGTTTCAGCCGCGACCTCCAGTTTCCCCGAAAGCTGACGTTCAAGTGTGGTTACGCCAGCCGCATGATCCGGATGAAGTGCAGGCAGGATATGCCCTTTCATCCGCCAAATTTAATAGGGCCACTCAAATGCCAATCCGAGCATTAATCGCTAGCCTCTTGGTGTTAGCCGCCTCAAGTCCAGTGATTGCGGAGATTGAAAGATTTGCAATTCATGGCGAAAAGGGTATGCCCTTCCACTAGTGGCCGAAACTGCCACAGGTTCCAGGATGGGCTCAAGATCGTGACTCCGCGTTCCGATACAACGCAAATACGCTGCCGCCGATCGGCGTGTCATTTGCCGATGCCTAAACAGTCATGTACGCCAAAGCTGTGTTCAAGCCATGCGTACGCCGTTAGGCGAGTTAAAGCGATGCGACAGCTTGAATAGGATGCCAGCAGGCAACGGTGGCATCGCTCACGCGTTCAACCGGGGGAATCTCGGCGGTGCAGCGATGCGTCGCCCGCGGGCAACGGGGTGTAAAGCTACAGCCTTCCGGTAACGCTGACAAATCCGGCGGCGATCCGGCAATGACAGTTAGCGGCTTGCCGCGATTTCCACTTCCGACAGTCGACGCCAATAAGCCCGAACTGTACGGATGTCGCGGGGCTTTCACCATCTCGGCCACAGCATTGTCCTCGACAATGCGCCCGGCATACATCACCGCAATACGGTCCGCAACTTCGATGGCGGCACCGATATCGTGAGTCACGAAGATGACCGCCATGCCGAGCTCGCGCTGCAATTCGCGCAACAATAGCAAAATCTGAATTTGCACGGTCGCGTCGAGGGCGGTCGTCGGCTCATCTGCGAGCAACAACTTTGGTTTGCAAGATAAGGCCAGCGCAATCATGGCTCGCTGGCGCATACCACCGGACAGCTCGTGCGGATAGGCGTCATAGCGCCGCTTTGCCTGCGGGATCTGCACCCGTTCAAGCATACGCAGTGCTTCTGCACGAGCTGCTCCTTCTCCAACCGATTCGTGCGCACGAATGCATTCGGTGATTTGTTGGCCAACCGTATAGACCGGGTCAAATGCCAAACCCGGTTCTTGAAAAACCATTGAGGCAACCCCGCCGCGATACTTTTCTAGTGCGCGGCCCGTCAGCGAAATCACGTCGAGTCCACCAATTTCTATCGCCCCAGTGACCCGCGTAGTGCGAGCCGGATGCAGCTTTAACAGGGTGCGTAGCGTGACGCTTTTGCCAGAACCTGATTCGCCGAGCAGCCCCATGACTTCGCCGGCGCGGAGATCAAAGCTGACGTTGTTCAGGGCAGAGGCCTTGCGATGCCCGTGGAACTCCACGCTGAGATTGCGCACCGAAACCAATGGTGGGTCGAAACTATTCATCGCAATTGGCTCATGAGTTTCGCTTCGCGATGTCCAGAATCAGAATCATACAAGTGACAGGCGATGCGGTGCGTCGAATGGCCATTGCACGACGCGAGCTTCGGTGCACGTGCCGTGCATACCGCGTCCGCATGCGAACAACGGTCACGAAAGCGACACCCTGGCAGCGGGTTAATTGGATTCGGTGGGTCACCGACGAGCGGCGGCTGTTGGGTGCGGTGCGCGGGGTCCATCGATGGAACTGCAGATAATAACGCCCGGGTGTAAGGATGCAACGCCCGATCGTAAATCTCGGCAACCGGGCCGATTTCGACGATTTGGCCCAGGTACATCACCATGACTTCGTCGCACATGTAGTGCACCACATGCAAATCATGCGAGATAAATAAATACGTCAACTG
>JACMOJ010000459.1 GCA_014378085.1 Burkholderiales bacterium
ACCAGCCTGCGCGAACGACAGCACTCAGGTAGGCACTTAGGTAGGCATTTCGGCGCAAAGCCTTTGTACTTGCAGGCCTGCATCCATCGGCCGTGCGGTCCCGTAAAATTATGGAAACTCTTCCGTGATTTTGTATGAGCACCATAGACACTAAGCCCATCCCTCCCGCCCCGTCCCTCCTGCCGCAACCTCCGCGTAAACCAGAGCCGCACGAATGTTGTGGCACTGGTTGTATTCCGTGTGTCATGGATATCTACGAGGAAGAGTTATGGGAGTACGAACGGAGCCTCAAACAATTGCAGGGACAACCGCAGGTGCAAGAGCAGGTGCAAGCGCAGGAACAACCGCAGGCCGCGAACTCTACTGGAGGTAACGCCCGATGACGCCATTTGGATATGACTTCCCGTACGCATCACAACGTATGCCCGTCATGGCATCTAACGTGGTGTCGACCTCGCAACCGTTGGCTACCCAGGCCGGTATGGCAATGTTGCAACAGGGCGGCAACGCGGTGGATGCGGCGATTGCCGCTGCCATTACCTTGACGGTGGTCGAGCCGACTTCAAACGGCATTGGCTCCGATGGCTTTTCGTTGATTTGGGATGGACATCAATTACATGGCCTCAACGCTTCCGGCCGCTCGCCGGCCGCGTGGACGCCGGAATACATCAACAATAAATATCCATCGCTCGATACCATGCCGATACGTGGTGTCGATACGGTGACCATACCCGGCGCGGTCTCGCAGTGGGTTGAGCTGTCAAAGAAATTCGGCAAATTGCCGTTTGAAACCTTGTTTGCACCGGCCGTTGGTTACGCGCGAGACGGTCACCTCGTGTCACCGATTACGGCGGTGAGTTGGGCACGACAGGCGGAGATGATCATCGAGGCAGATTTCCAGCGAGACTTTGTGCCAGGCGGAAAATCCCCGGCGGCAGGCGAAAAATGGGTTTATGCCGCACAAGCCACAACGCTGGAAGAGATTGCCGCAACCAAGGGTGATAGCTTTTACCGAGGTCGCTTAGCCGAAAAAATGGTGGCGCATTCGCAAGCGCTGGGTGGCGTACACACGAGGGCAGATTTTGCGAACCATTGCGCAGACTGGGTCGATCCAATTTCAATGGATTACCGTGATGTACGTTTGCACGAAATTCCGCCGAATGGCCAAGGACTGGCGGCACTAATTTGTTTGGGCATTCTTGATCACTGTGATCTTGCCCAGTATCGCGCGGACTCAGTCGAAAGTGTGCATCTACAACTCGAGGCAATGAAGCTCGCGTTTGCCGATGCGTATCGTTATATCGCCGATCCGGCAACGATGGATGTTGATGTCTCGCAATTGCTCAATAAGGCTTACCTCAAACAGCGCGCATCACTCATTGATATGTCGCGTGCGGGTGCGCCCACGTTTGGCATTCCGACCCAAGGCGGAACCATTTATCTGACGACGGCTGATGCCAGCGGCATGATGGTGAGTTTGATTCAGTCGAACTACATGGGTTTCGGCTCCGGTGTGGTGGTGCCCGATACCGGCATCAGTTTGCAAAATCGTGGCCATGGCTTTGTGACGACAGCCGGGCATCCAAACGTTGTGGCACCCAATAAACGACCCTATCAAACCATCATTCCGGCGTTTTTGTCTGCGAGTGATGGCACTCCACTCATGGCATTTGGCGTGATGGGCGGACATATGCAGCCACAAGGACATGTGCAAATGGTGACGCGTATTCGCGACTATGGCCAGAATCCGCAGACTGCATCAGATGCACCGCGCTGGATTGTGAATGCAGACGGAACAGTTGGCCTTGAAGACGCGTTGGAGGCGGCTATTGGTGATTCTCTGCAGGCGCTAGGGCATCGATTGGCCGTCGCCGAAGCCGTAAACTTTGCTTTTGGTGGTGCCCAACTTATCTGGCGCACCGAGGCGGGTTACATTGCCGGGTCAGATCATCGTAAGGATGGTCACGCCGCCGGTTTCTAGCATGGGTGGTAGGGTGCCGCCACCGGCTTCTAGCGTGGGTGGTAGGGCAGCGCTGCCGGGTGCTTACCTAAACGCGAAACAATGATCGCCTGTCGCAGGAAAACTCGATGACGTGTTGAGGGTCTTCCTGAAACGCGCGGCCAAGCGAGATTTTTCCGGCTCCATCCAGCAATACATCTCGCCGCAATACGCTGACTTCCGGCCGGTCGTCAAAGGCGATGTAACTGCCATTGATACTGCGGTCAACGAGATAGAAATTCATCCCGTCGAGTTCGATGGTGGCGTGTTTGCGTGACGCGAATCGGTCGTTAATAACGATGTCGCAGCCAACATCGCGGCCAAGGCTAACGTTGTACCGCAGATGATTAAGGTGTATCACTTGATCTGCATACTTCAGCAGCAGGCCACCATTGTCTCCCGGCAGCAGTGGAGGCTGACGAGTCGAAAAAAAACTATCCGTCAGATCGGGATTATCGTTTCGCCACAGCACTTGATAGATGGTGGATGCAACCGTCTGCCCCTTCAGCACAGTACGAAATACCGGTCGCGTTACCGCTTTTAATGCGTCTGACAGCATGGCGTAGGTGGAGTCTGTAATCGCAATTTGCTGCGGTAGCGCAACGGCTGCCAAATAAGCCGCCACGTTGACGGTGTTGCCGAAGATGTCATCGTGCTCAACAATGACGTCACCAACGTGTAGTCCCATGTGCAGTTCAATCGGATGCCCCTGTGGCGGCTGGGAAGTCACATTGGCTTGAATGGCGCTCGCGGCAAGTACCGCCTGATCCGCATCCGCGAACACACACATGACTTCATCACCAATCGTTTTTACGAGGCGACCGCTAAAGGCGGGAAGCAGGGCCGTGACTTGGTCAAGCCAAGCCTGTTCAATCTGGCGTGCAATACCGTCACCAACGGCACCGAATAGCGCGGTGCTGCCGGTGATATCGGCAAACAGGACTGCCATGTTTGTGTGCGCTCTGGTCATTTCGCTTGATTTGCTATTTCGATGATGTTACTTCCCAAGCTGCTGCTGCCGCGGCAATTGCGCTTGAGGTGTTTCTAATTGGCCCGTTCGTGACTGGTTATCGGCAGCTACCGTAGAAAGCTGAGGGGGAGGCTGAGGGAGGCGGCAGCGGCCGCCCCAATAACGCGACGGCCGGGTTGGTTGCAGTGAAACATTTTCCCCAAGGCTTGCTTTTAGCAACGAGCGCCGTATACTGTATTTGTATACAGTAAAACTATTTTCGCCCATCAATGGCTGTTGCTGCCGCCTAGCGTGCTTACCACTGGCCGCCGGCCACCGAGCACCGACCACCCACCACCTACCACCTGCAACTAGATCAACCACAAAATCCTATGTCTTTCCACGCGCAACCAACGCCTGCTGCCATCGCACAAACACCGCTGAATATTGCCGGGCTTGGCGTATTTCGTATCGGTGATGGCGGACACGCGTTTGGCGGGATCACATCGGCAGGCGTATTAAAAACAGGGTTTTTGCAGCTCGATCGCGCATTGGCTGGGGAGGGCTGGCCGAAGGCTGATTTGGCCGAAATTTTATGTGATGGTTGCGGGTTAGGCGAGCTCTCGCTGCTATTACCAGCGATCGCCCAACTGCACGGGCTACAAGGGCTGCATGGGCTGCATGCGCCGCAGGGGCTGCAAGCACCACACAGGCAACATAGGCAACATGGACAGCGTGGGAATCCAGCCCATCGTATTAAAACGCCGCCTGCTGCTGGGCGTTGTGTGTGGATTGCACCGCCGCATCTTCCTTATGCGCCTGCACTTGAGGATGCTGGCATCGATTTGAGTCGACTGTTTGTCGTGGATACAGGATACAAAGCTGCGTCGACTAAAGATGTGCCGACCAACGATGCGCGAATTGAAGATGCATTATGGGCGGCTGAGCAATCGCTCGCCAGTGGTGCGGTCGAGTGCGTTTGTATTTGGACGGCCGCAGCCATTGCCAACACATCACTACGCCGCTTAAAACATGCGGCGATGACAGGCGAAGCAATCTGCTGGTTGATGCGCCCCACCGTATTTGCACAACATGCCTCACCGGCCTCTTTGCGTATCAAACTCACGGCAAGTGAGGATGGTGGGTTGGCGCTCAACATCATCAAACGTCGCGGTCTTCCACCCAGCAAATTAATTGAGCTGCATCATCGTGATTTGCCTTGCCTGGCTGCTGCACGACGCCCAATCCTCCAAAAGCCGGCAACAGCAAGACCTGCCGCATTAGCACCTGCATCACCATCTTCACTACCACCGTACTTACCACCGTATTTACCACCGTATTTGCCACCGTATTTGCCACCTGAGCCGTTACGCGAATGGCTCGGCCGCACATTTGGCCAGACCGTCATAAACGGACATGGCGCGCCCGTCAGGCCACGTTCAATGGCACCAGATCGTTAGAGGAACCCACCCATGCTTTGGATTGCACTGCACTTTCCCCAGTTAGCCATTGATTGTGTTTCACGTGGTCATGGCGAGACACTGCTATCGAGTCTTCCCTTGGTTATTCACGCTGGCCCTGCACAGCGGCCAACCTTGTATGCGTTGAATTCTGCTGCGCATGAAGCGGGGTTAAAAGTCGGCATGGCATTAGCCGCCGCACGAGCCGTGTGTGGCACATTAACCGCATTGCCACGCACCGTAGAGAAAGAACAATCTGCCTTGCAGCGGCTTGCTATTCAGCTTGCACAGTTCACACCATCTGTCACAGTCGATCAGGTCTCGCATGGGATTTTGCTTGAGGTATCCACCACCATGACGTTATTTGGCGGCATCGCACAACTGATCGGTGAGGTGAGACGCGCAGTTCGTACACAAGGCTTTCAGGCGCTGGTAGGAATTGCGCCAACCCCAATGGCTGCGCAATTGTTGGCGAGAGTGACCCAATATCACCCCGCAACACGTATGTGCCGGGATGTTGGCCAGCTGTCAGAGCGATTGGCGGATGTTCCGCTGGCCCTGTTTTATTGGCCGCACGAGACGATCAACACACTCGCCACGCTTGGTTTGACGCGTATCAAAGATTTGTGTCAGCTGCCACGACACGGTTTGCAACAGCGTTTTGGTGACGCCGTGTTAAATGATTTAGACCGTGCGCGCGGCTTGGCCGGTGATCCACGTCCCTACGTTGTCTTGCCAGAAAAGTTTACGAGTGAACGTGAGTTTTTGTTTGAGGTGCATGAAAGTGAGCGGCTGATGCCATTTGCCGAAACGATGTTTGTTGAAATGGAAGGATTTTTGCGTGCGCGTGGTGCCGCAACACAAACCGTCGTTGTCACACTAAAGCATGGGCGTAACGCAAGTACCCACATTACCTTGGGCACGCGTGAGCCTGCGCGACACGCTAGCCATTGGCTGCGGCTGTTGCGCGAAAAATTTTCGCGCGCTGAGCTGGCTGCTGCCGTGATCGAAATGTCGGTTCGTGCTGATCAACTTTGCCCCTATCTTGCCGAGACCAGCAATCTGCTGAGAAACACTCCAACCAGCAGGCATGAATCAGTAAATAGTTTGATGGATCGACTTTCCGCCCGGCTTGGAGAAAAGGCCGTTTATCAAGTTGACGTGAATAACGACCATCGGCCTGAATTTGCATGGCGCAAGAGAATCGATGCCAATCCGATCGCGGCGACATCTGGGCAGATTCGACAACGACAGTCGCGCTTCTATTTTTCAGCAACAACGTCATCAGCTAGTGTTTCACCAGCCAGTGCGAAGCGAAAAGCAACAGTGGGTCGTCGTCCGAGCTGGATCTTACGTGAGCCACGCGCACTAGTCGGCAATGATGTGCCGCAGTATCACGGACCACTTACCCTGCTCACCGGGCCTGAACGGATCGAAACAGGTTGGTGGGACGGCAAGTCAGTTGAGCGCGACTACTTTGTCGCGCAGAACCCCCAGCAAGAGGTATGTTGGATTTATCGTGATTACCGATTCGGGCGCAAGTGGTATTTGCACGGGTTGTTCGCGTGAAGTTTTTGAAACGGCAATAAGTGTTTTTGTTAGTCACCTATGGTTCCCGGATATGCCGCCCTCAATGTCACCAGTAATTTCACATTTCTGCGTGGAGCGTCACATCCCGAGGAATTAGTGACTGAGGCGGCAAGGCTTAACTACAAGGCCATCGCCATCACTGACGAGTGCAGTGTTTCGGGGTTGGTCCGCGCCCACGTGACGGCAAAAGATTGTGGCATCCAGTTGGTAATCGGCGCGTCGTTTGAGATTGAAGAGTCGGTTTCGATTGCGCGGCTGTTGTTACTCGCCACCTCGCGCGAAGGTTACGGCAATCTTAGTGAGCTCATCACATTGGCGAGAAGGCGCACGACTAAGGGGCAATATCAGTTGTTATTGGCGGATTTGCTGCACGCCCCAAAATCGATTGATGATTGTCTTGTGGTGGTGTTGCCAAATCTCGCCGATCCCTCCGCCCCATCTACTGCATCTACTGCATCTGCCGCATCTGCCGCATCTGCCGCATCTGCCGCATCTGCCCCATCTGCCCCATCTTGCTTGGCGGTATTGAAGCAGTTGAAAGCCGTCTGCCGCGACCGCTTATGGCTTGGTTATGCGAGGCAATTCTCCGCCGATGATTTAGACGACAAGGCACGTATTGAAGCGCTTGCAAACGCGGTGGGGCTGCCGATAGCCGCAACACCGCTGGTGAATTTGCACACACGTTCGCGTAAGCCGTTGCTAGATGCGTTGGCGGCGGTGCATCACAAAACGACGGTCGAACAACTCGGCTTTGCGGCAGCGCCCAATACAGAATCACATCTCAAAACGATTACACGACTGTCGCGTGAATATCCGGTGACGATGTTGTTGGAGGCGGCACGTATTGCCTCGATGTGTCATTTTTCATTGGATGAATTGCGTTACGAATACCCACGTGAAGTGGTGCCTAAAGGCGAGACCCCAGAGCGTTATCTACGTCGTGTCACCTATGAAGGTCTTGATCGGCGCTACGGTAAGCAACACCCGCCGAGTGTGGTGGGGCAGATTGAGCATGAACTTAAACTTATTTCCGATCTGCGCTACGAAGCGTATTTTTTGACGATCTACGACATTGTTTTATTTGCGCGTAGTCGAGGCATCTTGTGTCAGGGGCGTGGCTCGGCGGCAAACTCGGCCGTCTGTTATTGCTTGGGCATTACCGAAGTTGATCCTGCCCGTATGCAAATCTTGTTTGAACGATTTATTTCGCGTGAGCGTAATGAGCCGCCGGATATTGATGTTGATTTTGAGCACGAGCGTCGCGAAGAGGTGATTCAATATCTATATGAAAAATACGGCCGCCATCGCACCGCGCTAACTGCAGCGTTATCTACCTATCGGCCCAAAAGCGCGATTCGCGATATTGGCAAAGCACTCGGGTTATCACTCGATCAGGTCGACAGTTTGTCGCGCAGCATCGCGTGGTGGGATGGCCGCACCATTGCGCCGGAACGTTTGCGCGAAGCGGGGTTTGACCCGGACAATCCACTCATGCAAACCGTGTTGTCACTCACCCACGCGCTGGTTGGCTTTCCTCGGCACCTCTCGCAGCACTCCGGTGGCTTTGTGATTGCGCGCGATTTACTCACCCGCTTAGTCCCGGTTGAAAACGCCGCTATGCCCGGCCGCACCGTCATTCAGTGGGATAAGGACGATCTGGACGAATTGGGGCTGCTTAAAGTCGATATTTTGGCGCTTGGTATGTTGACCGCATTGCGCAAGACAATGCACCTGATTAGTCACTACACCCAACAGCCGTTGTGTATGCAGGATATTCCGGCCGAAGATCACGAGACTTATCAAATGATCCAGCGTGCCGACACCATCGGCGTATTTCAAATTGAGTCGCGCGCACAGATGTCGATGCTGCCGCGCTTAAAGCCCGCCACGTTTTACGATCTGGTGATCGAAGTTGCGATTGTCAGGCCGGGGCCAATTCAAGGCGGCATGGTGCATCCGTATTTAAAACGGCGTGCCGGTATTGAGCCGGTGAGCTACCCCAGCAAAGAGGTTGAGGGCGTCCTAAAACGCACGTTAGGCGTATCGATTTTTCAGGAGCAGGTGATGCAACTC
>JACMOJ010000460.1 GCA_014378085.1 Burkholderiales bacterium
GTCAACGCGATTGCCGCGCTCGGCCCCCAGCTGCCGGCGGTGTAGGGCTTGGCGGCATAACCGGTGGTCTTCCAGCCATCGATGATGCCGTCGATCCACTTCCAGGCGGCCTCGACTTCATCACGTCGCACAAACAGGGCCGAGTTATTTCGCAACACGTCGAGCAACATGCGTTCGTAGGCGATCCGCCGGCGGGACTGACCGAACGTCGCACCAAGCGATAGATTTAGCGGTACCTGCGCGAGTTTGACTTCGTTCATGCCGGGCTTCTTATGCATCAGCGTGAGTGTGATCATCTCGTCAGGCTGCAACTTGATGAGTAACGCGTTTGGGGAAAGGGTGGCACCGATATCGGCAAAGATGTTAAACGGCGCGGGCTTGAACTGGATCATGATTTCGCTGGAGCGTTTGGCTAGGCGTTTGCCGGTGCGCAGATAAAACGGTACACCGGCCCAGCGCCAGTTATCGATACCCACCTTCAGCGCAACAAATGTCTCGGTGTCACTGGTGGCATTCGCGCCTGTTTCATCAAGATACCCAACCGCCGCTTCCCCTGCGCTGAAGCCCGCCGTGTACTGGCCGCGGACGGTGTGGATTTCAACGTCACTGCCGCGAATCGGGTGCAGTGACCACAACACTTTGACCTTCTCGTTGCGCACGGCCGATGGCGTGAACCCCGCGGGGGGCTCCATTGCGACTAGGCATAACAACTGCAGCATATGGCTTTGCACCATGTCACGAAGCGCGCCGGTGCTGTCGTAAAACCCCCAACGTCCTTCCACACCGACGGCTTCGGCAACCGTAATCTGCACCTGCTCGATCGCGTTCGCATTCCACAACGGCTCAAAGATCGCGTTGGCAAAGCGTAGCGCCAATAAATTTTGCACTGCCTCTTTGCCGAGGTAGTGGTCGATACGAAACACTTGGTGTTCCTCAAACGCCGTACCAATAGCTGCGTTCACCTCGTGTGCTGTTTTGGTATTGGTACCGATCGGTTTTTCGATGGTGATGCGCGAGTTGGCGTCGATCATTCCCGCGTCGCGCAGCGCTAGGCAAATTGGTCCAAATAGTTGTGGGCCGGTCGAAAGGTAGTACATCACGCCACCCGCGCCGGGGTGAAGCGCGCGCTTCACAGAATCTAAGCCACCAGGCGTTTGGATATCGACGGTGACGTAACGAATACGCGCGGCAAACGCGGCAAACTTGGCCTCGTCAAATAGGCTTGCATTTGCGGACGTACAAATTGCGTCGCGAACCTTGTTAATAAATTCGTCGTCGGTTTGTTTTGATGTTGCCGCACCAATTAGTTGAAACAGCTTCGGCAGCAGACCATCAATATCGAGTGCGTACAGCGATGGCCACAACATACGTTTGGCAAGATCACCCGTCGCGCCAAACAATACCAATGCGCGGCAGTCGGGTGCGTCAGCGGCAGGTGTGGCGGTCATCGCGCAGCTTCCGTTTGGTGACCGGGGGCGCCACCGTTCCGCAGCGCGGAGGCCGCCTCTGCGCGCAGGCGAATACCGTCCCAGTCGCCATTATTCACGAGGCTGCGTGGCGCAAGCCACGAACCACCGACACACGCGACGTTCGGTAACTGTAGATAACCCGGCGCGGATGCAACATCGATGCCGCCGGTCGGGCAAAACAAAATGTTGGGAAATGGGCCGCCCAGTGCTTTTAACATCTCAATACCGCCGGCCTGTTTAGCGGGGAACAGTTTTACGGCGTCAAAGCCAAACGCCATAACACGCATGAGATCAGAGGGCGTCATACCGCCCGGCAAAAACGGAAACTCATGTTTTGCGGCATGCGTGAGCAACGAATCAGTGCTGCCGGGGCTTACGCCGAACACCGCGCCAGCCGCGACTGCCGCATCAAAGTCCGCCACCGAAACAATGGTGCCGACGCCGACAATGGCCTCGGGAACCTGCTCGCGAATGGCGCGCACACAATCGAGTGCGGCTGGTGTTCGCATGGTGACCTCCAGCACACGAATACCACCGGCGACCAATGCGCGAGCCAGTGGCACGGCGTCTTCCACGCGCTCCAAGACGATGACCGGCATCACCGGGCTGGTGGCGAGGATTTCGCGGATGCGGGTCATAGACTTTGCGCTTGGATAGTAATGGTGCTAACGGTAGGCGCGACATTTTCACCGACAACCGGGATGACGCCAAACGTCGCCGCACCATCTTCCGCGGTAAGTGCTGCCGCTCGTGAAGCTTGGAACAATTCTCGCCCCCAACCAAATTGATTCGCGTCTAAGTTGGCGACCGGCATGGCACGGCTTGCCCATTCAGCGGCATCGACTTTTGCTTCGAGGGTGCCCGCGTCCGCATCTAGGCGGATGATGTCACCATCACGCACTTTGCCGATGGGACCACCGGCTAGGCATTCCGGCGAGACATGAATCGCGGCGGGTACCTTTCCAGATGCGCCAGACATACGGCCGTCAGTCACCAATGCGACATGAAAGCCTGCGTCTTGCAGCGAGCCAAATGCGGGGGTGAGCTTATGCAATTCCGGCATACCGTTCGCACGCGGACCTTGAAAACGCACCACCGCCACAAAATCTTTTTGCAATTCACCGCGCTTAAATGCAGCCAGCACATCGTCTTGATCATCAAACACGATTGCGGGCGCTTCCACCACGCGATGCTGCGGCTTAACGGCGGACACCTTGATCACCGAGCGGCCAAGATTGCCGCGCAACACGCGCAGGCCACCATCGGCGCTAAACGGAGCCGCCGCGGTGCGCAAGACTTCGTTGTCGCCGCTGACCGCTGGTGACGCATGTCGTGTCACGCTGCCCGCTTTAAGATGCGGCTCTTCGGTGTAACGCGATAGCCCTTGACCCGCCACCGTTCGCACGTCTTCGTGTAACAAGCCAACCGACAAGAGCTCACGAATCACAAAACCCGCGCCGCCAGCGGCGTGGAAGTGGTTCACGTCGGCGCTGCCATTCGGATAGATGCGTGCAAGCAATGGCACACACGCTGACAACGCGTCGAAGTCATCCCAATTCACAATGATGCCGGCTGCGCGGGCGATGGCGATGATGTGAATGGTGTGGTTAGTGGAGCCGCCAGTAGCAAGTAGGCCAACGATGGCGTTAACGATGGCGCGTTCGTCAACAATGTCCGCAATCGGCGTGTAGTCGCTCCCCAGATGTGTGAGCGTCACAACCCGTTTTGCGGCTTCCGCTGTTAATGCATCGCGCAGTGGTGTGTTGGGTGTAATGAAGGCCGCGCCGGGTAAATGTAGCCCCATCACTTCCATTAGCATTTGGTTGCTGTTCGCGGTGCCGTAGAAGGTGCAAGTGCCGGGCCCGTGGTAGGCGCGGCTCTCTGCTTCCAAGAGCGTCGCGCGGTCAATCTTGCCCTCGGCAAACTGCTGGCGAATCTTCGATTTCTCGTCGTTCGATAACCCGGTGGTCATCGGCCCGGCGGGTACGAAGATTGTCGGCAGATGGCCAAACTGCAACGCGCCGATCAACAGCCCCGGCACAATTTTGTCACACACGCCGAGGCACAACACACCGTCAAACACGCTATGCGACAGCGCAATGGCGGTGGCTTGGGCAATGATGTCACGGGAAAAGAGAGAGAGTTCCATGCCCGGCTGGCCCTGCGTGACACCATCACACATGGCGGGTACACCGCCGGCGAATTGGGCAGTCGCGCCAGCTTCGCGTGCCGCTTGTTTAATGATGTCGGGGAATCGCGCTAGCGGCTGATGCGCCGACAGCATGTCGTTGTAGGCGGAGACGATACCGATATTGGGCGCGCGAATTTGGCGCAGCGAGAGTTTGTCCGGCGGCGCCTCTGCGGCAAACGAATGGGCTAAGTTGGTGCAGGAGATTCGCCCCCTGGACGGGCCGGCGTGTTTGGCAGCGGTCACATGGGCGAGATAACGCGAGCGTGTGGGCTCGCTGCGGGCGCGAATGGCGTCGGTGATGTGGGCAACTGTGGGGTGAAGTGTGGGATAAGCGCTCATGCCGAGACTCCGAACCAAGTGGTAGAACAGTATTTTGATTTAAGTCGCAATTGTAGAAAATCTACAGAATTTAGTCAAGGCATGTATGGTCAGGCGGACGTGGTGGGACGTGGTGGGACGGGGTTATTCGGGACTAGTGGCTATGTAGGCTTAAGGTATTTAGAAGGGTTGGTTAATTCATGATGTTGACAATCTACAAAGACTGATCGAACATACCTGCATGTCGAAACCGTCTTTAAAAACGAATGTGCCACCCAAACTGGCCGTAAGAACATCTGCTGCGGTGAGCTCCACCGCGCTATTGGACCGTATCGAGGCGCTGATTCATCAGCTGCGCCCGTCCGAGCAATTGGTGGGGCGGTTTGTATTGCGGCATCCCAACCTGGTCATCAGTTTGTCGTTCCCGGACATTGCCGCCAAGTGTGGTGTGAGCCAGCCGACCGTGGCCAGATTTTGTGTGGCCGCCGGATTCACCGGCTATCGAGACTTCAAGCTGCGGCTTGCGCAAAGCCTCGCCCACGGCGTGCCGTTTGTTCATCACGATGTGGGCATGCAAGATTCGATGGCAGACGTTGGCGCAAAAGTGTTTGATCGCGGTATTGCGGCGTTGGTTAGTGTGCGTAATCACCTCGACCCTGCCGCTTTGACGCGTGCCACCAAGCTGCTCGCGGCGGCGAGCCGTATCGAATTTTATGGTTTGGGTAATTCAGGCATTGTGGCGCTAGATGCACAGCACAAGTTTTTCCGACTCGGCGTTCCCGCCGTGGCGTATTCCGACCCGCACGTTCACGCGATGGCGGCGTCGCTGTTGGGCAAACAAGATGTGGTGGTGGCAATTTCAGGCACCGGCCGCACACGCGAGTTGATTCGCAGTGTTGAGATCGCACGGGATGCGGGGGCGTCAGTTATCGCAATCACCGCTAGTGGCTCACCGCTGGCGCGGCTGGCCAC
>JACMOJ010000461.1 GCA_014378085.1 Burkholderiales bacterium
AGCGGCCAACCGGCACAAAAGCGAGTTTCTCGCCAACATGTCGCACGAGTTACGCACGCCCTTGAATGCGGTGATTGGATTCTCAGATGCGTTGGAGGCGCAGTATTTTGGTCCGTTAAACGAAAAACAAAGCGAATACGTCCGTGACATCAGCGGCTCGGGACAACATTTGCTTTCGCTCATCAACGACATCCTCGATCTGTCAAAAATTGAAGCGGGCAAGATGGAGTTTGAGCCAGCGTCGTTTAGTCTGGCGGCGGCGGTGGGCAACGCGGTCACACTGATTCGCGAGCGTGCGCTGCGTCAAAACCTAAACGTAAGCGCTGAAATCGCGGTCGATATCGGGCTGGTGGTAGCCGACGAGCGCAAGTTAAAGCAAATTTTGATTAACCTCCTGACCAACGCGGTGAAATTTACCTACCCGCGCGGGTGGGTCCGTATCTCAGCAGTCCGTGATAAAAACGACATTGTGATAACCGTTGCTGATAGTGGCGTGGGGATTGCGTCGACGGAACACGCGTCGATCTTCGAAGAGTTTAAGCAGCTCTCCGTCAGTGGCGCGGCAAAGCATGAGGGCACCGGGCTGGGGCTGGCACTATCGAAGCGGCTGGTGGAACTACACGGCGGGCGGATTTGGCTAGAAAGTGAAGTTGGGCAGGGTGCGAAGTTTAGTTTTACGCTGCCGCAGAGTAGCGTCGCGCTTGAGCAATAAGTGCAATAGCGACGGGTGTTTTCAAGCGCTTTTGCTTGGAAGTTGCCGTCAATAAAGGAGTTTCATACTTGATGATCTGATGACTAGCAGAACAACGCTCTAGGAGAATGCCGTCTGCAGAAATCACCATCAACTATTTGAAACCCGCACACCTATGGAGCCTGCCTTGATTTTGATCGTAGAGGATGACGAAAAAAGCCGTCGACTGATGTCGGACGTGCTGACCCACCAAGGCTACCGTATATTGGAAGCAGGCAGTGCGGAGGAGGGGCTAGAAATTGTTCGCCGCGACCACCCAGCATTGGTGCTGATGGACATTCACCTGCCAGGGATGTCAGGGCTTGAGGCGCTACGGGAGATTCGGCGTGATGCCAGCATTCGCGCAACCCGCGTCTTGGCAGTGACGGCATCGGTCATGGGCAATGACCGAAACGAGATTCGCGACGCGGGGTTTGATGGCTTTGAGCCGAAGCCGATTAACCTGCGGGAATTTCTCCGCAAGGTGAGTAACTTGATTCCTGCCATCCAACCGCCGCCGCTGCCACTTCCATTAAGGCCGGCCTAACTGCCGACGCATGATTCTGCGCAACCTCCGCCGCCGCACAAAATAAAGACAATATGGGCAACGCACACAATCCCTTCGAACCCAACGCTGCGACCGCCGCTACCGCTGCTGATGTCGCCACCAGCATTAGCGATCCGCTGGTAACACCACCCGCCAATGGCGGCAGCGTCTTGATTGTCGACGACACGCCAATGAGCGCGCGGCTCCTCGGCGACATCTTAGGCTTCCACGGCTACACGACGCACATTGCGGAGAGCGGCGGCGCGGCGCTTGATGTGCTCGCGCGCGATGCGATTGATCTGGTGGTGCTCGATATCGTGATGCCGGGTATCGACGGTTTTGAAACCTGTCGGCGCATTCGTGCAATGCCGGGGCACGCGATGCTGCCGGTGGTGATGGCGACCTCACTCGACTCAAAACGAGACCGTGTGCGCGGCCTAGAGGCGGGAGCCGACGACTTCTTATCGAAGCCGATCAATAAGGATGAGCTACTTGCAAGGGTACGCTCGCTGATGCGCATTAAGCGATTGTATGAAACCGTCACTGCCCAGCGCACCGCGCTCGCCGCGCTTGCCAAATCGCTCGAAGCTCGGGTAATTGAGGAAGTCGCCAAGAGCGAACGCTTGTCAAGCCTTAAACGTTTCTTCTCGCCGCAATTGGTTGAATTGATTGTTGCGGGTGGCGCTGATAATCCGCTCCAATCCCACCGCCGTGAAATTACGGTGGTCTTCCTCGATTTGCGCGGCTTTACCGCGTTCGCTGAAACCGGCGAGCCAGAAGTTGTAATGCAGGCATTGAGCGAGTTTCATCAGGCAATGGGCCAATTGGTAATGCATCATCAGGGCACGTTGGAGCGTTTTACCGGCGACGGCATGATGGTGTTTTTTAACGACCCTGTCCCGGTCGCCGAGCCGAATAAACGCGCCGCGCAAATGGCGCTCGAAATGTGTGCAGAAGCCGAAACGCTTCGGCTGCGCTGGGCCAAGCGTGGCTTTAGTTTAGGCCTTGGCATCGGCATCGCGCACGGCTTTGCGACGGTCGGCGCAATCGGATTTGA
>JACMOJ010000462.1 GCA_014378085.1 Burkholderiales bacterium
CACGTCTTCCGCTCAGATTCAGACACCGAGGTATTGCTGCATCTGTACCAAGAAAAAGGCACCGACATGCTGCAAAGCTTGCGCGGCATGTATGCCTTTGCCCTCTGGGATGCCCGCAAACACGCGCTTCTGCTGGCGCGCGACCCATTCGGCATCAAGCCGCTCTACTACACCCCCGCGAACACTAACAACGGCACCCTGCGCTTCGCCTCGCAAGTCAAGGCGCTGCTGGCTGGCGGCCAGATTGACACTGCCGCGGAGCCCGCAGGCCACACAGGTTTCTTTTTGTGGGGCAGCGTGCCCGCGCCCTACACGCTTTACCGCGGCATTCGTGCGCTACCTGCCGGCCACTTTATGTGGGTGGGCGCGCAAGGCGAGGGCGATCCGCAATCGTTCTGCAACATTACCGACATCCTGGCCCACGCGGCCGCAAACCCCGCCCGCGGCACCCAGCGCGACGCGCTCGACGCCATCAGCGCGGCCGTGCGTGACAGCATCGCCGCGCACCACGTGGCCGACGTGCCGGTGGGTATGTTCCTGTCTGCCGGCATCGATTCGGCCCTTATCACCGCGCTTTCGAGCGCGCATGGCGAGCAGCCGCACACCTTAACGCTCGCTTTCGCCGAATATCTAGGCACGCCGAATGACGAATCTCCCTTAGCTGAGCAGCTGGCGACCCAGTTTGGCACCCGCCACGCTACTGTGAAGGTGCGCAAGGCCGATTTTGAGGAGCAGCGTGAAAAGCTACTGGCCGCCATGGACCAGCCCAGCATCGATGGCGTCAACTCTTGGTTCGTGTCGCAAGCCGCCGCCACGCAAGGCATCAAGGTGGCACTGTCAGGGCTGGGGGGCGACGAGCTGCTTGCCTCGTACCCTAGTTTTGCTGAGCTGCCGCGTATTCGCAATTTCGCCCGCCCGTTTGCGCGCTGGCCCGCCCTAGGCAAAACCGTGCGGCAAGCATCACTTCCCCTGCTGCGGCGTTTCACATCGCCCAAATATGCCGGCCTGCTGGAATACGGTGCAACGCTGGGCGGCGCATACCTGTTGCGGCGCTCGCTCTACATGCCGTGGGAACTGGGCCAAGTGCTCGACGTCGACCTAGCCCGCCAAGGTTGGCTCGACCTGCAATGCCGCGCCCGGCTTGACGCCACCACCGTTGGCATCCCGCAAGACCGATTGGCGGTGTCGGCCCTAGAAATGTCGTGGTATATGCGCCATCAGCTGCTTGCAGACAGCGACTGGGCGAGCATGGCGCACTCGCTCGAGTTGCGCGTGCCGTTTTTGGACGTGCCCTTGTTGCGCGCCGCTGCGCCCTGGCTGGCAGCCCACCCCGCGCTGACCAAACCTGAAATCGCGAAAGCACTTGCGCCCCAGCTGCCGCGCGAGCTGCTAGAAAAGCCCAAAACCGGGTTTTCTATTCCCGTGTGCGACTGGCTGATGAATGACCAGATTGAAATCAAAGAGCGTGGCTATCGTGGCTGGGCGCGCCATATTCATGCTGGCTGCATGAATCGCCGGGGCCACTTGCCGGGACCCAATTCATCTGCTTTGAACGCGAAAGTGACTGCGTGAACTCGCCGCGCCTGACTAGCATTGACGCGCTGCGCGGCATTGCATCCCTCGCCGTTTGCTGGTTTCACATGACCAATGGTTATGGCGAAGACAGCCTGGTTCGGTCCAGCGGTCGTTACGGCTGGCTCGGCGTCGAGGTGTTCTTCGTGTTGTCGGGCTTCATCATTCCCAGAACCATCTGTGCAACACTCGTGTGCTTGATCTGGTACTCGAGCGGCAAGCGTTTGGCACCCACGTGGATTTGCACGACCTGCATGCCGACCAGGTCGATGCGAGCCGCGAATATGGAGTCAGCTTGTTAAGCGCCCTGCCTGAACCGGGTGATTACGCTGCCTTGGTTGTTGCCGTAGCGCACGATGAGTTTCGGCAACTCGGCATCGGCGGGCTTTGGCCGCCCAGCCAGTGGGCGGGCGGTAATTTATGAGCTCAAGGGACTGTTCAAAAAGGACGAGGTTGATGGCCAGCTTTGGGCCTTATCAACGGCGGCGATATAAGATCACTTTCGGCCAAAGGCCTATGTAAATGCGCAATTCAAATCCCGCCGGACAAGGTCGAGCATTTTTTGCTCTCTGGAGTCCCGAAATGGCGTCACGAGGGGGCGTGCAGAGTTACATGTGGCGTTTGTGGGAAATGCTTGCCGCCATCCATGAAACCCATGACAGTCAGGTGACCGGCTTGTCGCTCATGGACACGCCAGGCGCACTTGCTGCCTGGGCCAATGCCGCCCCATTCAGGCCCACAGGCGCAAGCGGGCGCAAATTGGGTTTCATGCGACGAGCTTTTTGTGAACGCAAAGGCGTTGATTGTGTCGTCGTTGGGCACTTGCATTTGGCACCCGTCGCATGGCTGGCCAAGCTTTTACGTCGTATCAATCGCTACGTGGTCGTGCTGCATGGCGTTGAAGCTTGGGAGCGCGGTACCTGGGCCCAGCGAATGGGGCTTCGGTATGCCGATGCGGTGGTGGCAACCACCCGCTACACCGCACAAACCTGCGCCGCAGTCAATCAACTGACCATGCAAAACTTCCAGGTCATCCCCCTGTGCGCGGAGCCAGCGCCGACAATGCCCGACCCCAATTTCGCGCTGGATGGCGACTGCCCTATCCTGTTCGTCGGTCGATTGGCAACAAACGAGAAATACAAAGGCCTCGAAACCTTGATGGGAGCTATCTCGCGCATAAGTGCGAACGTACCCTGCAAACTGCATGTGATTGGCGATGGCGATGACCGCGCCCGCCTGCAGGCGCTGGCGCGGACCCTTGGGTTATCGGAGGATAACGTGCAATTTTACGGGCGAGTGAGTGATGCGGTCTTGCAGGCCGCCTACCTCAGCGCAAAAGTGTTTGCGATGCCCAGTGCCCGCGAAGGTTTTGGCATTGTGTTCTTGGAAGCAATGCGCCGTGCCGTACCTTGCATAGGTGGCGCGCATGGCGGGACGCCCGAGGTGTTCCGTGACGGAACTGAAGGCTTTCAAGTGAATTATGAGGACGTGGCTACGCTTTCCCAACGCTTGCAGACTTTGATCACGGACGAAAAGCTGCATTTACGTTTTGCCATTGCAGGACAACAGCGATTTGGTCTGGAATATACGTTCACGCCGTTTCTTCAGCGCTGGTCAGCTTTGATTTACACGCACCATTAGGGTTGCAGTGATCTGTAAAACATCAAAAAATTATTCCCTTTCAACACCATCAGCCTTCAAAAACAAGAATGCCGTGAGCTCAGTTAAACAGCAAGAAATCCTCATCATTGAACCCGGACTTGCCGCGCGTCACTACTGGCGCGACCTATGGAGTTACCGGGAACTCTTTTTTGTGCTCGCCTGGCGCGACGTGGCTGTGCGCTACAAACAAACCGTCATCGGCTTGGTCTGGGCATTAATACAGCCCTTGCTCACCATGATCGTCTTTACATTCATCTTTAGCAAGGTGGCCAAGTTGCCGACTGAGGGCGTTGCCCCTTACGCCCTGCTGGTTTATGTAGGTCTATTGCCGTGGCAGCTTTTCGCCGCCTCGTTGACGGGCGCTTCGGGCAGCCTCATTGGTAACGCCAACCTCATCAGCAAGGTTTACTTCCCGCGCCTCATCGTGCCCACCGCCGCCGTCGTGGTTTCGTTCCTCGATTTTCTGATCAGCTTCATCATCCTCATCGGTCTAATGCTGTGGTACCAGTTTTTGCCTGGTTGGCAGATTCTCACGCTGCCGCTCTTCGTGATGATGGCCTTCCTCGCGAGCATTGGGCCGGGGCTGTGGATTACGTCACTCAACGTCAAATATCGCGATTTCCGCTACATCATCCCGTTCATGGTCCAGTTCGGCCTGTACGTTTCCCCCGTCGGATTCAGTTCCGCCGTGGTACCGGCAGAATGGCGGCTGCTGTATTCACTCAACCCGGTGGTCGGCGTTATAGATGGCTTCCGATGGGCCATCATCGGAGGCGAATCGCGTATTTACTTACCAGGCTTTCTGCTCAGTGGGGGGGTGATTGTGTTCTTCCTCTGGCTTGGCATCCGCCAGTTTCGCACGATGGAAAAGAGCTTCGCCGATCTGATTTAACCAATCTTCGTCCGCTGCCAATGCAGGAACGGCGCCCCGCTGAAAAGATGTCTGAAGAAATAAAAACCACACCAATGTCCGATATTGCCATTTCTATAGAGCACCTTTCCAAAAGCTACCTAGTTGGTCACAACACGGCTCGCGCGGAGCGTTACACCGCATTGCGCGACGTTGTCTCGCGCAATGCGCGCAATTTGGTGCGAAAAACGCGCGACATGCTCAGCGGCCGTGCCATCGTGCAGGGCGACGAAGTGGAGGAGTTCTGGGCACTAAAAGACGTTTCCTTCGAGGTCAAGCGCGGCGAGGTGTTGGGCGTTATCGGCCGTAACGGTGCTGGGAAGTCAACATTGCTAAAAATTCTTAGCCGGATCACGGCGCCTACGGACGGTCGGATCAAGATTGCAGGCCGTGTTGCCAGCTTGCTTGAGGTTGGGACAGGATTTCATCCAGAGCTATCGGGCCGTGAGAACATTTTTCTCAATGGTGCAATCCTCGGCATGAAACGCATCGAAATTCAGCGCAAATTTGATGAAATCGTAGCATTTGCTGAAGTTGAGAGGTTTCTTGACATGCCGGTGAAACGTTATAGCAGCGGGATGTATGCGCGCTTGGCATTTTCCGTAGCCGCACATTTAGAGCCTGATGTACTTATCGTCGATGAAGTCCTCGCGGTTGGCGACGCATCGTTCCAGAAAAAATGTATGGGGGCCATGCGTGATGCATCCACGCGAGACGGCAAGACAGTATTGTTTGTAAGTCACAACCTTAGCGCCATCAGAACACTATGCACAAGTAGTCTTGTCCTATCTGGTGGGGAACAGGTTTTCTCCGGTCCTGTAGCGGATGGACTCGCTCGATATGCAAAATTAACTGAAATAAGCGAAGTTCATCGATCACTTGATAGAACGCGACCATGCATTGAGGGTGCGTCAGTTGACGAAGAATTAGCCAGTGAGGGGCATCTTGCGCTGCGGGTGCTGTTCAGCTCCCCTTGGACGTTGAGCCCGGTGCTAATCGGCGCCGTTATTCATAACGAACAACGTATGCCGATTTTTGGAATCAACACAGATCTCGATCCGTCGAATGTCCCCATTTCCGCGAAGAGTGGCGTCGCTGTTCTAAAAATTCAGAATCTTTCCTTATATTCTGGCACTTACACAGTTGATATTTATCTCGGTGAAAAGAATGAAAATTATGACGTGGTTGAAAGCGCGGTAACATTCACGTTTATTTCGCCGTCAAATTTAACAAGTGGATTGAGTACAGATTTAATAGGATCTATGCGAGTAAATGGTCAGTGGCGGATTTTGTCCAAATAATAGAAAATTTTCAAATAATATGATGAATATATTTTATAACATCCTAGAAAATTTTTCGTGGTTTATTGAAAAAACGCATCAAAAATACAAAATTTGTAATTATATCAGATAACTGCTGGGGTTGCGACATATATAAAATATTAAATAGAAAATATAATGCGCCATTCGTGGGTCCTTATGTTTATCCAGATTGCTATTTAAATTTACTTAAAAATTTCGACGAATATAACAAATCACCACTAAAATTTTCAATTCGTTCAAAGTATGTTGATGCTAAAAAAGTTTATCCTAATGGTATTCTTGTGAATAATATTGAAATACATTTTTTACATTACACAACGGAGCAAGAGGCTGCTGTCAAGTGGCGGACACGAGTCGCTAGCATGTATCGAGATATGGCCGATAGCGTTCCCATTTATGTGAAAATTGACGATAGGGATGATTTGAGCAGTAGCCATATTGAACAGTTCATGTTATTGCCATTTACCAATAAAATTTCAATCGGGATTGACGTAAGAAACTACCTTAATCACATCACCGTTAAAACTTTAAAAGATCCATTAGGTTATTCCGTCGTAAATGGCAAAGATTTATTTAGGAAAAGAAACAAATATTTTGATATGTCGCTGTGGTTAAAAAGTGGCATCGTACGAAAAACATTAATTTCCAATATTTTTGCGGGACGCATATTTTGAAATTAGGCGATGTCGTTCAGTTTTATAGGCACTTATTGCTTTTAGGACGTGGCTTTGAAATTGATCGTACGTGTTACATTAGCAGGAGGGTCTCATTTGGTGCATTCGCTAGAAAAAAAGAGAAGGTTTCAGTTGAAATTGGTGCTCAAAGTGAACTCGCTGAGGGCGTACAAATAAATCCGTGGTTTGGTCGAGTAGTAATTGGCAGGAATGTTTTCATTGGTCCATATGTCGTGATTTATGGTCATGGTGGCGTAGAAATAGGTGATAACTCGCTCATCGCAATGCACACTTGCATCGTCTCGTCTAATCACACTGTGCTAGGTCGTGATGATCTTATTCGATATCAGCCGGATTTGCCCCTTCCTACAAGAATCGGGCGTGACGTGTGGCTTGGTGCTGGTGTGAGAGTTATGGGTGGAGTAACTGTGGGTGATGGTTGTGTCGTAGGTGCTGGTGCAGTTGTTGTTAAGGACCTGCCACCATATTCAATATCGGTGGGCGTGCCAGCAAAAGTAATGGCATTCAGGGAATGAACGTTTTAATTTCAGTAATTATTCCAACGCATAATCCACATGTTGGTCGGCTTAGGCGTACGTTGAAGGCGCTGCGCGAGCAGACGCTTGCTAGTCACAATTGGGATCTCATACTGGTTGACAACGCGTCATCGCCCCCGGTCCACTTACGCAATTTTATTGAACCCGTGCCGTTGAATATGAGGCTTGTTGTGGAGCCCAAACTGGGCCTAACCGCCGCTCGTCGTCGTGGCTTTGCTGAGGTCGGCGGCGAACTGATTGTTCTTGTTGACGATGACAATGAATTGGATTGCAACTATCTGACACATGTCATGACTATTTTTGCAAATCACTCCTGTATTGGGTCATTAGGCGGAAAGATTTCACCAGAATTTGAAGTAAACCCACCGCAGTGGATGCGTGAATTCGATGGAATTCTGGCCTGTAGAGACTACGGCGACGCACCACATATTATTTCAGGACATCAGCGGTCGCCAAATGGCCTACCTGCGTATCCGGCCTACGCACCGATTGGTGCGGGAATGGCTGTCCGGCGTGTGGCATTGCAACCGTGGCTTGATGACGTGCACGCGGACACGCTGAGTGATCGCCGCGGTATGGAGTTGACATCGGGCGGTGATAACGACATTATTTTTACTTTGGCTGAGAACGGGTGGGCGGTCGGCTACTTTCCGGAACTCGCATTGACACACCTAATTGCTGCTGGACGTACAACAACCGCTTATCTCGCGCGGCTGAATCACGGAATCCAGAAGTCCTGGATGCATCTACTGGCCAAGCACAAAGCCTGTCCTTGGCCGGCCATTTCTGCATGGACCGTACCGCCGCGAAAGGCAAAGGCTTGGGTCGTTTATCGCGCCTGGGAAAGTAAGGCGGCTTACGTTCGCTGGCGAGGTGCCTGCGGGCATTTTGAAGGACGGGTGCACAAATGACCACGGTAAGGCGATGGCTCGCTCAGCGCACGCCGGAGCGAATTAAGGATGCAATTTATCGGCGCCCGCTCGGTGAAATCAGGAAGCTTCAAAGTTTAGGCTTAGATGGATATTTTTTGCTAGATAAATGGGCAAACAATATGGAGTTAGCAGCAACCACGTTGCCGCGCGTGGCTTTCTCGACTCCGTCACTGGAAATTTGGTATCTGACTGGTGCCAAATTCTGGTACCAAACTACTTTCTGTGCTTGGTCGTTAGCTAAGTATTCAAGGCAAAATATTGCATTGAGGCTCGTGGATGACGGTACCTTAGAGGCATGGCAAATCAACCACATGAAACGGATTTTCGCTGACGTAATAGTTCATACTTCTGCTAGCTGCGACTTCACAATCGACAAATTATTACCACTTAATAAATTTCCAAAGCTTAGGCGTCTGCGGCGAGTGTATCCGCACATACGGAAATTGACGGATGTGCATGTTGGAAGCGCTGGCCACAAATTAGTGATGGACTCTGACATGCTTTTTTTTGCGAGTCCTCAGCCTTTGATGGATTGGCTTGCCTCAGCAGGCGCATTAGGTCCGATATATATGATGGATGTGGTGGAATCGTACGGTTATCCGCGAGCAGCCCTTGAAGAGCTTGTTGGAGGAGCAGTTCCTATCCGCGTTAATGTGGGTATCTGTGGTTTGCGAAGTGAATTGGTAGACTGGGATGAAATCGAATATTGGTGTAATACATTGCAATCCCGTTTTGGTAATTCATATTATCTTGAACAGGCTCTGGTTGCTATGCTCGTGGCCCGACAGAATGGTTGTCAGCTTCCAGCAAGTACATACATTGTATTACCAAACAGGCTGCAAATTAAAAATAAATGCGACATTTTACAGCACTATGTAGCTGAATCAAAAAAGCATTATTTAAAGTTTGGATGGCGGGGTGTTATGGACAACGTTGTTATTACTTAAGTTGAGGTCCGCTTGCATTTACATAAAACTGGGCCATTAGTCTCAGTCCTGATTCCCTGCTATAACGCTGGACGGTGGATTTCAGAAACTTTAAATTCAGTCAAGGCGCAAACATGGAAAAATATTGAAATTATCGTTGTCAATGATGGCTCAACTGACAATAGTAAATCAATCATTGAAAAGTATACGGGTGTAAATCTTACACTTATTAACCAGCCAAATTGTGGGCAGGCAACTGCGCTAAATCGATGTCTTTCTGCAGCGAATGGTGAGTATATTCAATATCTCGACGCTGATGATTTACTTTCGGCAGAAAAGATCGAAATGCAAATGACCCGATTGATAAAAGACCCAGAATGCATTGCGACAGCAGAGTGGGGGCGGTTTAGTGGCGACCCTGTTCACACTAGGTTTAAAAAACAGGCCACATGGCAGGACTGGGACCCCGTTGATTGGCTTGTGGCTGATTGGCACGATGGCGAGGGCATGATGTATCCAGCGATGTGGCTTTTGCCTAGGAAACTTGCGGATAAAATCGGCCCGTGGCGCGAAGACTTAACTTTGATTACCGATATGGAATACTTTACGCGCGCGGTACTGGCTTCTAGGAAAGTTCTTTTTTGCGAGGGCGCGCGAACTTACTATCGTTCTGGCATCATCGGTAGTGTTTCTCAAACAAGATCGATGAGCGCATGGCAGTCTGGTTTTGACGTTATTAGATATAGCGTAGCGGCGGTTCTTCACAAAGAAAATAGTGCGAGGGTGCGACGCTGTGGCTCGTTACTTTGGCAGGTTTATGCTCACAGCGCCTATCCTTACAGCAAAGATTTAGCAAATTTAGCTTTGCTTCATGCGGCGAATTTGCACCCCATAAAAATTTATCCCAATGGTGGGCCTGCGTTTGCGCTTGTTTCGCTGGTTGTTGGCTGGAAGGCCGCACGCCTTCTTCAGAAATGGTCTGGTAGGCGATGAGCTGCAGTCCTTACACTGATTCGCGTGGTAGTTTCTCGTGGATCTTCTAAGCGGGGCCCCTTTGATTTTTTCTGAGTGCGAAAGGAAGGTTAGGGAGCTGCAACGAGATGCTCTGCGCGGAAAAAAAATACTAATTTTAATCAGTGGTCATCTGGCTATGCAGCCGCGGGCTATAAAGGAAGCCAAATTACTCCGTGAAGCTGGTGCGCACGTGATAATTCGTGGTACGTGGTGGAGCCCGACGATGGCTGATGAAGACCTGACGCTGGCACGGGAAATGGCCGTGGATTTTGCCCCTGTCGTTGACATGCGTAGAGGTCAAATTGGTGCTATTCGTGTGCGTTTGCGTCAGCGGTTGGCTCGTGAATGCTTTACCCGACTCGGTTGGGTTTCGCCGCTTGCGTTTGGTCTCGGCGCGCATGAGTTTCTTCGCGAGGCGCGATTACTCAATGCTGACCTAACCATTGTTTGTTCAGAGCCTGGTTTGTGGGTGGGTAAAAAACTGATTGATGAGGGGCGGCGGGTAGGTGTGGATTTTTTGGATTGGTTTTCACAGGACTTACTGCCAGCTGATCGTAACGCCCGCCCCGTCGTGGCGATGCAAACGCTTGAACGTTATCTGCTCGAACGAGCAGCCTGTTGTCTGACGACGAGCAAGGTTTTGTCTGAGGCGCTGGCGCAGGATGCGGCCACAACGCGGCGACCTGTTGTGGTTCCTAACTGCTTTCCTGCATTTGTGCGTCAAACTGTGTTGCGTGTCGCGCGAGATTCCGAGACAGCTGGTGTTGTGTGCTTCCATTGGTTTTCGCAGACTATCGGTCCTGGTCGTGGACTGGAATCGCTGGCAAAAGCGCTGTCCCTGCTTCGTGGTGATTGGAGGTTAACTCTGCGAGGTAATTTAAGCGGATATCAGACTTGGTTTGCGAACGCGTTTCCAGCTTCCGTGCGGGGCCGCATTAATTTACTGGCACCGGTGCTAAATGCTGATTTATTGGCGCACACGATGGCTAATGATGTGGGTTTGGCACTGGAAGTGCCTTATTGTGACAATAAGAACCTTACTGCATCTAACAAGATTTTCGAATATCTACGCGCTGGTCTGGCCGTCATCGCAACACGGACCCGGGGGCAGGAAGAGGTCATGCAGGCGTGCCCAAACGCGGGTATGTTGGTTGAGCCGGATGACCCTGTTTCGCTCGGGCACGCCATGCAAATGATGCTGGACGATGCAGATTATCGGGAAAGTTGCAGACGCTTCTCATTGGAGGCAGGCGGCTCGGTCTGGAGTTGGGAGACGCATGCGCCAAAGCTTCTGAATGCGATCGCTGGTGCGATTGAAAGTCCACTGCAATGATCCCATGGATTCTGTCGGACGCGAGCGGGGACAAATGAAACACCGACCTCGCAAAGCCTTTCATCGACTTGGATATGACTTATATCGACATCCTGATGCATGTGAGCGATTGATGCCCCACCTCGCGATGCTGCTTCCGCGTTACCGCTTCGACACGATCATTGACGAATGGGCGAACGTCGGCCAGTTCGCCCCATCAGTGACGGCGCTGGGGCAGCAAGCATATGTGTTCGGTCGAGCAAAACCCGGATGTTTGAAAAGGCTCGCTGCGAGAGTTGCAAGCGTCAAACAATGTCTGACTCACGAATGTGCGCTTGTCCAATCGCGAGGAAAGGTGATGCTCAATTTACCCGCCGCAACCGACTTTAGCTCCTGCCTACCGGTTAATAAGTTTGGGAAAAATCGCTTTTATGACGGTTTGAAGATTGAGGGCACAGTCGAGGTTGAGCTCAGAACACTAGCCGAAATAGTTGACGCCATGTCACCGGCGACGATCGGTTGCAGGTTGCTTTTAAAGCTAGACACCCAAGGTCGCGATATTGAGGTGCTGCGGGGTGCAGCGTCGCCGCTCAAGCTTGTACAAGTCGTGGTCACTGGGGTATTGCTACAGGCGATCCACCGAGGCGCACCGCTATTTCCGGCGGTGATTGAGCTCGTGAAGGCTAATGGGTTCGAGCTTTCTGGATTTTTCCCCTTCAGCCGGAATGATGACCTGAGGATTATGGTAGCTGACGGTTTTTCTGTGCTGCATGCAGGCCTTTTAGCGCCAGCGCGCTGTGCGAGCCCGCCATCATGACGAAAAGGCGCGTTTTGATTGTTTCTCCTCACTTCCCACCGGTGAATGCGGCAGACATGCAACGCGTGCGCATGTTGCTACCGTTTTTTCACGATAACGGCTGGGAGGCTGAGGTGCTTGCAGTCGCAGCAGAACAAGTTGCGATGCTGCAAGATTCGTGGCTGGTGCGTGGGTTGCCCGTCGACGTGAAAGTACATCGGATTCGCGTGCTTGGCTTGGGCTGGTCCTTCATCCCATGGCTTGGCACACTGGGGCTACGGGGGTTGTGGCCGCTTGCCAGCGCGGGGGTTCGGTTGCTAGCGGGGGGCGGATTTGATCTGGTCTACTTTTCCACTACGGTATTTGATTTGCTCCTATTGGGTCCGCGGTGGAAGCAGAAGCATGACGTCCCATTTGTTCTGGATTACCAGGACCCGTGGGTTAATGATTATTACCGTGAGCATCCAAATGTTGTCCCGCCTGGCGGACAACTAAAGTATTCTATTATTAGTGCGATTCATCGCCGAGCAGAGCCACGCGTTCTGCGCCATTGCTTGGGTATCACTAGCGTATCTCCTGCGTACCCCAAACAGCTTGATGATCGCTACCCGTGGTTTCAGCGCGTGCCGCGCTTAGTTCAGCCATTTCCTGGGGCACAGCGTGATTTTGAGCGTGTGAAACATTTAAAGGGCTGCAATCGCTTTTTTGATGCGAGCGACGGCAATATTCATTGGGTTTATATCGGTGTGGTCATTGAGGGTATGTACCCAGCGCTGCGCGCTTTATTCAAGGCAATTAAAAATGCCATGCCCGAGGCGAAATTGAAGCGACTACGGATGCACTTTATCGGCACCACATATTCAGCGAGCGGCACAGCTGGGCAACGAGTCTTGCTGCTCGCAACTGAGTATGGCCTTACCGACCAGGTCGTGGAGCAGTGTGATCGCATACCTTATGCCGATGCCCTTCGATGTTTGACGGAAGCCGATGCGTTGCTGGCGATAGGGTCTGATGACCCGGGCTACACCGCATCCAAGATATATCCTTATTTACTGGCGCGCAAGCCGCTGCTCGCTGTCTATCACGAAAACAGTTCGATTATTTCATTGATCCAGGCTGTGGGTGGCGCAGTTTGTGTGCCGCTGTCAATGCCCGTTGATGAAGCGGCTTTGGCGGCGGAGGTAGAACGGCGATGGCTGCTAGACCGGCAGTACGAAAAGGCAACTACGCTCGATGCCGCCGCGTTCGAGCCTTATACTGATCAAGGCTGTGCACAAGCTCTTTGCCGGTTCTTTGAGCGGTGTTTGCTTCATAAGGATAATGCGGCGACGCAGTTGGAAATATGAGTTTTAAACTCGGCGTTCTCTCCAGCCACCCCATTCAATACCAGGCCCCCTTGTTTCGGGAACTGGCGCAACGATGCGATCTACAAATATACTTTACCCACCGTCAGACGCCACAGGCGCAGGCTGCAGCGGGCTTTGGCGTGCCGTTCGAATGGGATGTGGATCTTTTGGCGGGGTACGCTCACACTTTTTTGACCAATGTAGCTCGGCGGCCAGCCACTGGCGTGTTCATGGGGTGCGACACGCCCGCCATTGGCTGTGAAATTAAAACGCGCGGCTTTGATGCGTTTCTCGTCATGGGTTGGCATTTAAAGTGCTATTGGCAGGCCATTCATGCTTGCCACCAGCACGCGGTACCGGTGATGGTACGCGGCGACTCGCAGTTAGCAACGCCACGCAGCCATATAAAACAGGCAGTAAAGGCCTTGCTGTACCCGTGGGTCATTCGTCAGTTTGACGCATGTTTGCATGTTGGCCAGCGTAATCTGGAATACCTGCAGTACTACGGTGCGCCATCTCCCCGCCTTTTTTTTGCACCGCATTGTGTGGACACTGAAGCGTTTGCCGCCGCCGCCGCTCGTGTCGACCGCGATGCCGTGAGGGTCGCGTGGGGCTTAAGCCCTGATGAAAAAGCGGTGCTGTTTGTCGGGAAGTTTATTGGCTGCAAGCGACCCACCGATTTGGTGCATGCGATCGGTCAAATGCGTAAAAATGGCCAACGGGTGGTGTTGGTGTGGGCGGGCGATGGACCAGAGCGGCAAGCATTATCGGCGCTGGGGGCTGCACTCGGAGTTCCAATGCAGTTTCTGGGTTTTTGCAATCAAAGCCATCTGCCAGAAGTCTATCGGGCAGCCGATGTGCTGGCGTTGCCTTCCGAAAGCGAGACTTGGGGCCTAGTCGTCAACGAGGCCCTAGCCTGCGGTACGCCTTGTGTGGTCTCTGATGCCTGTGGTTGCGCACCAGACATGATCATTCCCGAGGTAACCGGGACCGTCTTCAAAGCGGGCAATGTCGATTCGCTATCAAAGATGTTGTGCAATGCACTGCGCATCGCCCGCGATACACCTGCGATCGCAGGGCAAAGTGATCGATACTCGGTAAGGGCAGCGGCATCGGGTGTGTTGACTGCTGTGGCCGCGCTGCAAAGCAGGGATGTAAAGTGAAGCCGACGCTTGGCAATTTATTATTATTTTTTGCATTTGCGTTTATCGCAATCATGAGCAAAAACTTCGTGCTGAGCCCGTTGGCCGTGGTGGTGGTGGTGTCTGGTTTGTTTATGCTGTGGCGGCCCAACAGCTCGCCCATTTTGCTGTTCATTTTCGGCTACCAATGGCTGCAGGTCAGCACAAAGCTATTCCGCGCCAATCTGCTCGGTTTAGACGTTGATGAGCTGTCACAGTTCGGCGGACAACTTTCAGTTGCCATTGTTCTGTCTTTGGTCGGGTTGCTCTGTCTTGCCATGGGTATGCGATTTGGCGTCGGGTCTGCGCGCGCCCATGATGTCAGCGCCTTGCTAGAAGACGCGCTAACCAGACCGCCGCTATTCTGGCTAAAACTGTATATCGCTGCTTTGCTGATTGCCACAGTTGCGCAGCTCGGCGCGCGTGCTGTGCCCGCCTTAAGTCAGCCGCTATTGGCTGTTGCAACATTGAAGTGGGCGTTCTACTGGATATTCACGTATATCGCCTTTGCACGGCCTGACGGGCTACGCGAACTCTGGGTGATCGTATTTTTTGTTGAATTGGCGCTTGGTTTCGGTGGTTACTTTTCGGAGTTCCGAACCACTCTAGTCATAACGATGTTAGCCTTAATTCCGAGTGGGCTTAAGTTTAATGTGTCTCGAATCATTAGTTTGGCTGGTGTATGTGCGCTGACTTTGGGGCTGGGGGTTGTGTGGACTGCAATCAAGCCAGAGTACCGTGAATTTTTGAGTCAAGGCGAGCGGGCTCAAGTGGTCTATGTCACTTATGGCGATAGTCTCGCATATGCCGCATCATTAGTTGGTGCGCTTGATAATGCCGCGCTAGCTAAGGCGGCAAATGATTTGGCAGAGCGAATCTCGTACGTTGATTTTTTTGCGAACGCAATCGATCATGTTCCTGCGATTGTGCCTCACGAAAATGGTGCGATCTGGTGGGATGCACTAATCAGGCCCTTTATGCCGCGGCTTTTTTTCCCAGATAAATCCGTAATTGATGATTCTGATCGTACGACGGAATTTACAGGGTTAAGAGTTGCAACCGCGGATGAAGGTGCTTCCGTGAGTCTCGGATACATGGCTGAGGCTTACATAGATCTTGGACCTTATTTCATGATGGTTCCCATATTTTTATTAGGGTGGGGGCTGGGAAAATTTTATAGATGGATGAGCAGTTACCCGTCAACACGAGGGGTTTTAGGAATTGGCTTGGCAACGGCAACGCTGTACCCTGCCGCCCAGTTCGAAACTAGCATCACGAAACTGATTGGGGGCTTGGTTGTGACCATGCTCCTATGCTGGATCGCTGCGCGTTGGGGGGCGCCTCGCTTTTACCGTCGTACACGGCGTACTGTGCCCGTGGCTATTAAAGGCTGACGAGTTTGCGAGTTTTGCATGTCATTCCTTCGGTTTCCATTTTCCACGGCGGCCCGAGCATGGCGATCGTGAATATGGAACGGACGCTTGCCAGGCTGGGCGTGGCCGTGACGACTGTCACGACCGATGATGACGGCCCATCTGGCCGTCGGCGGATGGCGCCAATGTCGGAGGCGGTGCCCGGTATGCGTCGGCATTACTTCCGCAAGTGGATTGATTTCTACAAAGTTGCGCCAGGTCTTGCCGTGTGGCTTTGGCGGCATGTGCATGAATTCGATGTAGTACATATCCACGCGCTGTTTTCCTTTTCCAGCATGGCGGCTGCTTGGGCAGCACGCCTGAGGGGCGTGCCTTATGTGCTTCGCCCACTGGGCACATTGACGAGTTATGGCCTGACGCAGCGGCGTCCGCTCCTCAAGCGGCTGTCGCTTGCCCTGCTGGAAGGTCCGGCGCTGCGCAGTGCTGCAGCCGTGCACTTCACCAGTGATGAAGAACGCTTTGAAGCACGTGAGTCTGGGGTTGCGATGCGCGAGGTGGTGATTCCGGTGGGCATCGAGGCGTTCAGGCCAGTGGACGGCACCTTGTTGCGCGCGCATTTCCCCACGTTGGGCAGCGCGCCTTACCTACTGTACTTGTCGCGCCTAGATCCCAAAAAGAATCTTGAGGGCTTGTTGCGCGCGTTCAGAGATTGCTCCTCACACTGGTCAGATGTAAAACTTCTAGTTGCGGGCGATGGTGTGCCGGGATATGTGGCAAGTCTAAAGGCTTTGGCCATCGAACTCGGGTTGGTTGACAGCGTTGTTTGGGCAGGGCACATAGACGGGGATCTGAAACGCAGTGCGATGGGCGGCGCCGCGTTATTTGTGCTGCCTTCTTTTTCAGAGAACTTCGGTATCGCCGCTGCCGAGGCGCTAATGGCCGGCCTGCCCTGCGTGCTGGGGCAGGGCGTAGCGATTTCTCGGGATGTGGTCGATTCAGGTGCCGGAGTGGCCGTGGCGCCCGATGCGGGCAGCATTGCGGCGGGGTTGACGCGGGTCATGGCTGATACGCAAGTGCGTGCCGACATGTCCGCGTGTGCCAGCACCTTGGCGCGCGCCAAATATTCCACGCAGGCCATGGGGCAGAGCTTAGTGCAGCTTTATTCAGGAATTTTGAAGCGATGAAACATGTTTTGGTCACTGGTGGTGCGGGTTACATCGG
>JACMOJ010000463.1 GCA_014378085.1 Burkholderiales bacterium
GATATCGATGCGCCCGCCAAGCGAGGCCATCTCGTTCCGAACCACGTCCATGCCGACTCCACGACCCGACACTTGTGTGACCGCTTCGGCCGTCGAGAAACCAGCCATGAAAATAAACTGGGTGAGCTGCGCTTCGCTGACGTCTGCATCTGCATCGAGCAGGCCTTGATCAACCGCTTTCTCACGAATGCGCGCAAAATTCAGACCGACACCGTCATCCGACAGCGTGAGCACCACCTCGTTGCCGACTTGCTGGGCATCGATGGTAATTTCGCCTAGTTCCGACTTGCCTTTAGCAACCCGCTCCGCCGGCATCTCCAGTCCATGCGCGACTGCATTACGCAGCAGATGCTCAAAGGGCGGCGTGATTTTCTCCAGCACGGAGCGATCAATTTCTACGCGCACACCACGGAATTCAAGATTGGCTTTTTTTTCGAGTTCTTTGGCCGTTTGGCGCACCAGCCGATAAAACCGGTCCTGCAAATTACCTAGGGGCACCAGCCGCACGCTCATTAAACCTTGCTGAAGATCGCGATTCAGGCGCGACTGTTGTATCAGCGCGGCTTCAGTCTCATCGAGGTTCTTCTGCAGCGAAAGTTGTAGTGTCACGACGTCGTTAAGGCTCTCGGCCATGAAACGTGTCAGCTCCTGGGTACGCGAGAAGCGGTCAAATTCCAACGGGTCAAAGGCAGCGCCGAGTTCTTCGACTTCTTTAAGCCGAGACTGAATTTGCGTTTCGGATTCAATCTCTACTTCGCGCAGTTGTGTTTTCATGCGCGAAATATTTTCCGTCAGCTCGATCAGCGATTGCTTGAATGTCAGCATTTCCTGCTCGACACGCGAACGAGCGATCGATAATTCACCCGCTTCATTCACGAAGCGGTCGATGATGTCGGCATTTACACGCAGCAATGATTGGCGCTCACGTCCTTCCGGCGCTGCTTCGTCGCGGACCGCCTGGGCGGCAGCCGCCATCACGGCGATCGTCGAAGGTTTATCCTTCTGGTGTTCGAAAACATCCGCTACGGGCACGTCGATGACGGCGCCGAGATGGTCGCCGGCATTGAGGCGGTCTAGCGAACCGGTGAAACGGTCGAAACACTCGTCGATATCGTCGAATCTTGCCACCGCAGGCTCGCTCTCGGTGTCCATCGCGATCATTTTGGATTCAAGTACGTGCGCGAGTTCTCCAAGACGCATCAATCCGGCCATGCGCGCACTACCCTTCAAGGTGTGCAAGTGGCGCGCCAGCTCAATCACTGGTTTATGGTCTGCCGGACGGGCCCGCCATGCGCGTATACCGTCACCGACTTGCGGAACGATTTCGTTTGCTTCTTCCAGAAAGATCGGTAGCAGGTCGCTATCGACGTCGTCTTCAATGCGGCGTTTTTCCTTGCCCAATTCGAACACGGGCTCGGCTGGCAACACCCGTGCAAAGGTTTCTGCCGACGGTGCAATTACCGGTGGTTCTGGCAATGGCTTCTCGGCCAACTCGGAAAATACGGCCGCGATTTCTGCGACAGCGATTTGGGCTTCTAACGCCGCAGTTTCGGGTAGTGGTGGGGAAGCGGGCTCTTCGGTTGCCTCAAAAAATTCAGGCGTGGGCTCAGCCTGCTCGAGCGGTTCGCCAGCTGATGCCACCGTTTCAGGTATTTGTTCAGCATCGTTTGGCGACCTCTGGACATCGTCGAAGCCGAAAATAAGGCCTTCGCGCGGAAGAACGTCCGATTCGACTGGTAACGAGGGTGCACGAACGTAAGTGCTCTCGGCCCGTTTGGCCAGCTTCAGGGCCTCGCGAAGATCGGTCAGTTCCTGCACGACGTCGTCACGCCGCGGTGGCAGTTCACGCGTATGCAGACCCATTACCATGCTGCAAAGTGCGTCGACCGCTTGACGCATCACACCCAAGCGCGTCGCATCAAGCTCCGGGGCAAACTCAATGGCAGCCTGCGACCACTTTTCCAGCGCTGCGGCGACATCAGCAATCATGTCGAAATTGGTGGTCCGGGAGGAGCTGTTGAGCGTATGCGCAGCTCGCATGAACTCATAAGAAACCGGTTGCAATGGTTTGGCTTCGAGGGACGCCATTTCGTTGTCGAGCGTGGCAATGTGTTGCTCGGCTTCACCGAGATAAATATTAAATAGTGCATGTGGAACGACGACATAACCAACCCGAACATCCGCAGGTTCAGCGGCCACTTCTGGGACAATTTCAATTGCCTCCAGCGGTCCCGTCAGCTCGGCGTCCGCACTCTCCGCAGGCACCGCGAGCGAATCAACCGCAACAGGCTCGGCGATAAACGCGTCAACGCTGATTGACGGTGCTTCGATCGTGGGTTGTACCGCGTCAGGCGGCATCGCATCGGTTGCAGCGAAAACGGGTGTTGGAGGCTCCGTAAAGAATAACGCGGGCAACGCATCAAACAAGTTTGATTCAACCAGAGCTTCGGGTGGTGGTAAAGCGGGAGGGGGCGCTTCGATGTCCGTCGTTGTAACGGCAACGACAGCGGGCTCTTCGCCGTTCTTGAGCATTTCGGCCATGCGTGCGATGTCGGTGCCATCAACCTGCGCAGTACTGCTCAATTTCAACGCGTCAACCCAGTCCGAGAATGACTTGGATGTATGCTCGACGAACGCCAGCAATCCAGTGCTCGCTGGTGCTTCGTCTTTCAACCATTTATTGAAAACCTGTTCACAATTCCAAGCCACTTCACCCAGATCAGTGAGCCCGACCATGCGGCCCGATCCTTTTAGCGTGTGATAACCACGTCGTATCGTGATGAGCGCTTCCTCATCGTGCAGATTTCCGCGCAGCACATCCAGATGCTGGCGAATGGTCGCCACCACTTCGTCGGCTTCTTCGAGAAATATTTCCAGCAACTCTGTATCCACTTCCGATGTCGTCGCGTCGATCAACTGCACCGTCTGCGCCGAGGGTGCCTCGGTGGGCTTTTCGGGCGCGATATCGGCGACCGCAGTCATCATTCCAGCCTTGTTCGGATCGAACGTCTGCTCGATCGCCTTCAGCATTGCTTCACTTTGGCGGGCCGATTCGCCGTCAGCGATCAGCGTTGCGTCCGATTGCAATTCTTTAACCGCTTCACGCAATTGGTCCCGTGAGGCCGTCTGCTCGGGCTTCTGTTTCCAGTCCTCGTAGAGTTCCTGCACCTTTTGCTTGGCCACTTCTACATCCGCTTTGGATACCGGGGATTTGATCGACGAGCGTTCTGCATCCCTCGGTTTTTCGGCGAGTCCAAAGCGGATTAATGCGGGCAACAGCACATCGCGCGGTTGCAAAGTGCCCTGTTGCAATGCGACGACGTACAGTCCGAGCGCTGAGACACCTTCTGCGACCGCTTCGGCTTCGTCGGCGACGGCGGCAATTGCGCCGGAGGCGAACTCCGCCACGCGTTCGCGCAGGAGTTGATTGAGCTCCGCTGCCTCATTCAACTCCAAAATGGTCAACGCACCCTGTACTTGCGAAAACAACGCCCCCAAGCTGTTTAATTCTGCGCGTTTCGATGGATCGCGAAAGAAGGTATCAAGCGCACCTTCGATAGAAGCGAGATTCACCTGCACTTCCTGACCCACCTGAAACATCAACATGCGTTCCTGCGCCCGCCTTGAAATATCGTCCATGAGCGCCGAGGTACCTGCCTTGGCCGGCGGCAGGACTGTCCCCGTCATCGCCCCTGTGAGACGCTGGACAACATTGTGTGCCTGGGCACTAAAATCTGAGGACTGGCGGAAATAATTTTCCAGCGAGGACTCAAGAAATAGCAGCGCGGTTGCCATTTCCAGCGACTGACCTTCGCTTGCAGGAATCTGCGTCTTTTGCAAGTGCACGCCCACCGCACCGACAATTTGGACCACCGCAGCCAAATCCTTGTTCGGCTGTTGCTGCGCTGCTAGGTAAAACGGCGTACTTTGCGCAACAAACTGCTCAAGCGAAGCTCGATTTCCACTCGCAAATTTAAGCCAGCTTTCCTTTTGATCCTGAACATGATCGCGCAGTCCGCGAATCACTGCCTTAAGCTCGTCGTCAGCACCAAGTGCACCACGCACAACGGGAATAGCGAGAAGCTCATCGAGACGATAGAGTTCACGGATTCTTTTTAAACGTTCGGTATTTGCCTTGGACCTGCCGATGACGAGCAGTATGTCGCGAAACAATTTTTCGGGAATTTTCTGCACGCCGTCGATCAACAGCTTGATCTGTTGATCGATTTTTCCAAACAGCTGCACCGCCATCGTGCCTGCTTCGGCAGGGTTCGTTGCCACGGCATCAAAAAATCCACTAGCGGCATACCAGAAAGAAACTGTTGGCGACGTTACCTGCAGTGCTTCAATGGCCAGGGTCGCGTTGCGCATCTCGCGGGCACCGCCGACCATGTCCTTGTCGCGCAGAAGTTTCAGCAGGCCCGTCTGGTACATGGCGCGCCGCTGCTTGATCGCTTCTGCAAGCATCTCAGGTTTGGGGAGGGCGACGGTGTTATCGGGCATGACTACGGCAAGTGACAGGTCCGGGGAGAACAGATCCGTCTCCGAGGCATCAGAAGCGCCGCGGGCTTTATTGACTTCAAGGTAGGCGCGCGCGAGCAACATCGGCCGGTCAGGTTCGCCCGCCATCAAACTATCCATGTACGCAGACAAACTTGCCGTTGCTGTCAGGACGGTGGCGATACGCTGTGGCAACTGTGCACGCGCGTTTGGATCATTCTCGAAAGTCGCGACCAGCTTTTCGACTTCCTCGGTAAATCGTGTTGCCGCCCCAAGCCCGACCATTGTCAGTGCACCAGTCACGTGGTGCAGATGCGTGGCCGCATATTTAGCCGCCTTGACGTCGCCAGGATTGGCAGCCAACGCTTCAAGGTGGGTGCGCGTCTCGTTGAGCGAATGTTCGATCTCCGCCTTCACCCAGGACAATGGGCCGATATCTAAGGCAGGTTTGGGGTTGGTGGCCATTTATTGCGAACTGGTTATGATTTCAAATAGTGGAGGCGGCGGCAGGCGTCTAAAGCTTGAATCCTGAAACTGACGCTTTTAGATCTGATGCGACATCGGCTAATTCTTTAATCGACGCAGCAGTTTGCTGGGTGCCCGTGGTCGTTTGGCGATTGATTTCTAAATTGTCCTGCATGTTGCGCGCAACTTTGTTGGCTGACGCCGCCTGCGCTTGGGTATCAGCA
>JACMOJ010000464.1 GCA_014378085.1 Burkholderiales bacterium
ATACAAGTACGGCTTGAGCTCGTACGGCAAGCATGCAGGACGAAGCTTCGATGAGGCAGAGGCGGATCTCTCACGTGACTGGAACACTTCGCGCGGCACCTCCAAGCTAGACTGGAACCGCGCAAAATCCGCGTCCCGCGACGCCTGGAATCGCGTCAGTGATGGCGTTGAACGCGCTGTTCCTGGCGACTCCGACCGCGACGGAAAATAGGCGCGCTGCACGCGGCGGCACTCCGCTGCCGCCATTTTTTTATTGATACCTTTCGTTTCGTTCTTCTGCGCTGTTTTCCAGAAAATGCGAAGCGATTTGCAGACGGGCATCCAGCCGCCTATTTTCCTCAGCACCGTTAGGTTGCGTCGCGTTGGGGCGCGCCGTGCCCCGTTGCGTCGCGTTGTGCTTCGCCGTGCTTTGCTGTGCTTCGGTGTGCCGCGCTGTGCTGCGCCGTATCCCGCTGTGTCGCGTTATGTGTGGGCTGATATGGCCGGCACCAATCCGTTCGTGTTAACGGCTGTAGCGGTCCATGTTAGTGGACAAACATTTGTCGCAGCGCGTCTGCGCTAGCTCAAACTTGCATGATGCAACTATGCTAGCCTGCTCAGACGGAGATAGCCAGCCAACTCGCCGACTATGCAAACTCGGTTGCGAATCTAGCCGTTGTCGGTGCAACCGTGCTTGCCGTGGTGCTCGCCGCTCTCACGCATTTTGAGGGGCTGATGTGGCTTAGCAGCCGACCCAACCGCGTCACCGGTCCCAAGCGCCGCGTCATTCTCTACGCCGTGCTTTCGTTAATTATGTTGCACCCTCTTGAGATCTGGATATTCGGTCTCGCCTACCACGTGTTATTACTTTGGCCGGAGACCGGCAAAATTTCTGGCGGCATTGGGCTGGGCATCTTTGACCACGTTTATTTCTCCGCGGTCGTCTTCACCACCGTCGGCTTTGGCGACCTTTCGCCAGTTGGACCGATTCGATTTATTGCTGGAACCGAGGCACTCACCGGCTTGGTTTTAATCGGCTGGTCGGCTTCGTTTACCTATCTCGAAATGGAGCAACTCTGGCGACCGCACCGCGAGCACCGAGTGCATAAGTAGGGCCTGACGCAGTTCATCTTGTGCGCTTTTGGTATTTACCCAAGGACTCACCGAAGGGCCAGCGAGGTCAAAACCATGCGGTGAAACGCTAAGTGATCCGCTATAAACGTCGAGACGAAGTAATAACCGTGGTCGTATCCCTCTTGCCGTCGCATTGTTAATGGCTGCGCAGCAGCCTCACACGCCGCTTCAAGCAACTCCGGTCGAAGTTGCCCATCGGCCAAAAATTTATCCGCCATACCTTGATCGACCAAAATGCCACCGTGAAATTTTGAGGTTTGTCGTTTAATCAATTCACACGCGTCATGGCCATTCCACGCAGCCTTGTCGGCGCCTAGATATTGGCTGAACGCTTTTTGTCCCCAGCCACATTGGGTCGGCGAACAGATCGGCGCAAACGCCGACACTGAACGAAATACCTGCGGGTGGCGCAACGCCAAAGTCAGTGCACCATGGCCCCCCATTGAGTGACCAAAGATACCGATGCGCGGTGACTGCACCGGAAAATGCTGCAAGATTAATGGCAACAACTCGTGCACCACATATGTTTCCATCTTGAAATGTTTGCACCAGGGCTCGGCAGTTGCATCGAGATAAAACCCTGCGCCCTCGCCCATGTCCCAATCTTCGGTTGCGCCTGCAATGCCGGTCGCGCGCGGGCTGGTGTCGCAACTCACCAGCATCATGCCGAATTCCGCCGCAGCGCGGTGCGCGCCCGCTTTGATCATAAAGGTTTCTTCTGTGCAGGTGAGGCCAGCCAGAAAGAAGAGCACCGGCACGTTGGCGGTCTTGGCGTGCGGCGGCTGATATACCGAAAACCGCATCGGCAAACCGATCACCTTGGATGGATGCTGATAGAACCCCTGCACACCGCGGAATGACGCGTGTTCGCTGATAGTTGTAATCATGCGTTAGTACAAAACAACAGACCGAATCGATTCGCCAGACTTCATCAAATCAAAGCCATCGTTGATTTTTTCAAGCGGCATCGTGTGCGTGATCAAGTCGTCGATATTGATCTTGCCTTCCATATACCAATCGACGATCTTCGGCACATCGGTGCGCCCGCGCGCGCCGCCGAATGCGGAGCCCTCCCATTTACGCCCTGTCACCAATTGAAACGGCCGTGTACTAATCTCCGCCCCCGCCTCGGCAACACCGATGATGATCGAACGGCCCCAACCCTTGTGACAACACTCAAGCGCCTGACGCATGGTCTTGGTGTTGCCAATACACTCGAAGCTATAGTCGGCTCCGCCGTCTGTCAGCTGCACGATGGCATCGACCACATTGTCCACACTCTTCGGGTTGATGAAATGCGTCATGCCGAATTTGCGCGCGAGCGCTTCACGCGCGGGATTGATATCAACGCCGATAATTTTGTCGGCACCGACCATCTTTGCACCCTGAATCACATTCAGCCCGATCCCGCCGAGACCGAACACCACCACGTTCGCACCGGCTTCCACTTTTGCCGAAAAAATCACCGCACCAATGCCTGTGGTGACGCCGCAGCCGATGTAACACACCTTATCAAACGGCGCGTCCTCACGAATCTTGGCGAGCGCGATTTCCGGGGCGACCGTGTAGTTCGAAAATGTTGAAGTGCCCATGTAATGAAAAATGGGCTTGCCGCCGAGCGAGAAACGGCTGGTTCCGTCAGGCATTAATCCCTTGCCCTGCGTGGCGCGGATCGACTGACAGAGATTGGTCTTGCGCGAGAGGCAGAATTTGCACTGTCGGCACTCCGGCGTATACAACGGAATCACATGATCGCCCTTCTTCAGCGACTTCACATCCGGCCCGACGTCAACCACCACCCCGGCACCTTCGTGGCCGAGAATGGCGGGAAACAAACCTTCCGGGTCGGCACCAGACAAAGTGTAGTAATCAGTGTGGCAAATGCCGGTCGCCTTGATCTCGACCAACACTTCACCCGCTTTGGGGCCCTCCAAATCGACTTCTTCAATTGTGAGCGGGGCACCGGACTTCCATGCAACGGCGGCTTTGGTTTTCATATTGCCTCTTGTAATTAACAGTAATTCATTTTGCACTAATCATATTTGGTGCAAGACGGTTTAGTCGGCGTCCTCGACTTAATAGGAAGTCAGATTACTCAAACTAGCAGAAGCCACGACCGCCAGTGATTGCCCCGTTTTGCTGCCGTTACGCTTCATACTAAATATCTCGTATTGAAAACCGCGCCTGCGCATTCTGCGCGGTTTTACGTCTCAGGAAGTCTTCCTGTCCATCATGTCGCCGCTGTATTTCAACGCGCCACGCCGCTATGGTGGTGTTGCATCAATACAAATGACGTCTTGCGTCGCGGGGCAACGCAGGATACCTTCGCAACAATTCTGCAACATAGCGGAAGCTTTAGCCGCAGCAGCGCAATTCATCGGAATGAAAAATGACGAAGCAGATTAGGGACGGTACTTTGTGCCGTCTCTGGTGAAATTTCACGACCATTTTTAACCTATTCAAGGGACGCTTCCATGAACCAGCACTTTTTCGGGCAACGGCGACTTCTATCCGTTGCTGTACTTGCCGCAATCGGC